>NZ_JBHXFJ010000074.1:0-36936 GCF_042722465.1 Streptomyces sp. NPDC127098 | reverse complement strand
GACGCACAGCGTCCCGGCGGGCCCTCGCCCGAATCGGATCAGTGCGGGGTCAGCCGCGCTGGATGCCCGAGGTGTCCTGCAGCACGCCGCGGCGGCCGTCCTGCGTCTGCGCCACCAGCTGCTGGCCGCGCTGCTCGACCGCCAGGTACCAGGTGCCGGGAGCCAGCTCGGCGATCGGCGTCGGCGAACCGTCCTCGCCGTACAGCGGGCGGGTGGCCGGGACCGCGAACCAGAACGGCTGGAAGTTCGGGTCGGCGGACGCGCCGGTCGCCGCGGCGGGCGCGGCCTGGGTGGGCGCCGCGAACGACTGCTGCGGCGCGGGGGCGCCAGGACCGGGGTAGCCGTAGCCCGGCTGCGGAGCGCCGGCACCCGGGTAGCCGTAGCCGGCGGGCTGCGGGGCGCTGGGGCCACCACCGGTCAGCGGGGCCTTCAGACCCGGGACCAGCGGGGTCATGATGGCGGCGGCGGCCAGCACCAGGGCGGCCAGCAGGCCGAGGATCAGGCCGACGCCCGCGCTGGTCTCGCCGCCACCACCCAGGGACCAGAGCGCGGCCCAGGCCGAGGTGACGGCCAGCGCGGTGCCCCACTGGTTCAACTTCAGGCCGCCGAACTCCTTGTCCTGCGGCAGGAAGCGGGAGCCGACGATCGCGCCGGCGCCCAGGACACCGGCCAGGTAGACCGACGGCAGGACCGGGAAGATGTTGGAGTCCCAGGCGTTGATGCCTTCGCTGCCGCCACCGAACTCGCCGAGATCAACGGTGTAGACGTCCAGGAACGAGGCGATGAAGAGCAGGACCGCTGCTCCGATTACTACAGCGTCGCCTCGGGAGAGCGAGCGGTTGTTCACGTCAGATCCTTCGTGGTTCTCGTCGTCATGGTCTGGTCAGACAGGGCGGGCCCCATCGTATGTATGAAGTTCTGAACCGGGCCCGGGGAACAGCAGGACTGTTTCCTACGCGACACGCTTGTGATACGGCCGTGACGTGCCCCGCCCGCGCCTGACCCGGGCGGGTCAGATGCCAGGCGCCAGCCGTCTCAGCACCCGTAGCGAGCCGTGCTCCGAGACCTCTGTGAAGGCGCCGCTCGACACGGCGCGCCGCCAGATCCGGTACGGGGCCTGGCCGCCGAGCGCCGGGTCGGGGAACACGTCGTGGATCACCAGCAGCCCGTCCTGGGCGAGTTGGGGCACCCAGCTCTCGTAGTCGGCGGTGGCGTGCGCGTCCGTGTGGCCGCCGTCGACGAAGACGAGCCCGAACCGGCCGCCACCACCGCCCCCGAGCGCCGCGGCGGCCTGTGGGGATCCGCCCACCACCGCCACGACGTGCGCTTCGAGCCCGGCGTCGGCCACGGTACGCCGGAAGACCGGCAGCGTGTCCAGGCGCGAGCCGTCCCAGGCGTCGAGCAGCTCCGGGTCGTGGTACTCCTGTCCCGGCTGCTGCTCCTCGCTACCGCGGTGGTGGTCGACGGTGACGACCACGGTGCCGGCCCGGCGGGCGGCGTCGGCCAGCAGCAGCGTGGAGCGGCCGCAGTAGCTGCCGATCTCCAGCAACGGCAGGCCGAGGCGCCCCGCCTCGACGGCCGCGGCGTGCAGCGCCCGGCCCTCGCCGACCGGCATGAAGCCCTTCGCCGCCTCGAACGCGGCGAAGACGGCGAACTCCGTCTCCTCCGCGTCCGGAATCGTGCCCGGTCCCGTCACGCGTCCCCCTGTGGTCCGGTTCCTTGCGGTCACATGCTGCCCTATGGGTGGCGCGGCGGAGCCAGCGGGGTCAGCCGACCCGGGCGAGCGGCGCCTGTTGCAGCGGGACGGGCTTGGCGACGGACATCACCGGGGCCGGCGGATCGCCGTCCGGCGCGGGACCGCCCGGGACGGCCGGCGCGGGCGTCGCGGTGGGCGTCGGCTCCGGGACGGACGAGGCGGCCGGGACGGCGGGGGCCGGCGTCTCGGCCGCCGGGGAATCGGCCGCCGCCACGGAGGCGGGCTCGGCGGGCCCGGCCGTACTCGCCTCCGCGCCGGCGGGCGCCGCCGCCGACGTCGGGACCGGCTCGGCCGGCGCCGGCGTCCCGGTCTCCGCCGGCGCTGCCGCCGGCATCGGCTCCGGTTCCGGTGCGGCGGTCCGCGCCAGGCCGCACGGCACCGCGACCGTGCTGTACGGCAGCAGCAGCACGCCGTCCGTCGTCCACCGGCCGGTGCCCGGCAGCCAGCCGTCCGGCGCGGCCAGGTGACGCAACTCCCGCTGCCTCGGCTGCCAGACCGCCACCCAGTCGGCGCTCGCCGTCGTCATCCGCAGCGCCACGGCGCACGCCTCGGGCATCAGTACCTGCCCGGGCTGCAGCGCGAACGGCGTCACCGTCACGTTCTCCGGGTGCAGGGCCTCGGGGAACCGGACCGGCGACTGACTGCCGAGCACGCCCCAGCCGATCCGGTCGGCGCCCGGCGCGTCGGAGCGCACCAGCAGCAGCCCGCTGTCCGGGTCGGCCAGCAGCAGCCGGTCGTTGCTGTCCTCCGCGATGCGCAGCAACTCCGCCGGCTCGCCGCCGTGTTCGACGTCCACGGTGACGGTACGGGTACGGCCGTCCGCGTCCGTCCGGTCGAGTGCGAGCAGCCGCCCCGAGGCGTCGAGCCAGGCGCCGCCCGAGCAGCGGCCGGCCAGCACCGTCACCAGTTCGGGGCCGAAGGCGCCCCCGCACACCAGCCACAGCGCCGTCGTCTCCTCCTGCCTCGCCAGCGCGTACACGCGGGCCCCGTCGGGCGCCGGCGGCAGCAGCGTCAGCACCTCCGACTCGACGGCGCCGAGCGGCAGTTCACCGGTCTCGGGCCCCGAGGGGTAGAGCAGTGAGAAGTGGTGGCGGCCGTCGGCCCGGCGGCCGATCAGCACCCGACCGTCGGCCAGCGGCATCAGCTCGCTGCCCGGGTCCTCGGGCTGCGTCCCCGGCAGCCGCACCGCGTAGGGCTCCGGGCCGTCCAGCGTCCAGCGCTCGGGACACCAGCAGTCGGCGCCGTCCACCAGGACGAGGCGGGCGGCATAGCCGCCGCCCGCCGCGATCGTCAACGGTGCCGGGCGGAACGCGGGTGGTCCCGGCACGCGCGCGGGCTCGGTGACCTCGGCCGTCATGACTCTCCTGCCTCTCGCGCCCGCAGCCGGCGGGCCCGGCGTCGAACGTGCTGGACCCGAAGGACGGAAGACCTCTGGTACACGGGACGCTCACCTCCAGCGAGGACGCTAGGTTCGTACTGCCAGCCGAACAACTCGGCTTGTGCTGCTTCACGCATAAGGGTGACGGTCGCCCGATTCCCATGATCAACCGGGGTCGGGTGTGCGTGCGGCCGACCGGTCGCCGGAAGCGCGGGGCCCGGCCCGGCGGGGGGCGGTAGCCTGGGCGGGTGCCCGTACTCTCCGACGTGATCGCCGCGCTCGACGTCCTCTGGCCCCGCGAGCGGGCCGAGGACTGGGACGCCGTGGGTCCCGTCTGCGGTGACCCGGACGCCAAGGTGGGCCGGGTGCTGTTCGCCGTCGACCCCGTGCGGGAGGTCGTCGACGAGGCGGTGGCCATCGGCGCCGACCTGCTGGTCACCCACCACCCGCTCTACCTGCGCGGCACCACCACCGTCTCGGCCGACACCTTCAAGGGCCGGGTCGTGCACACCCTCATCCGGCACGGCGTCGCCCTGCACGTCGCCCACACCAACGCGGACCGCGCCGACCCCGGCGTCTCCGACGCCCTCGCCGGCGCGCTCGACCTGCGCGTCACCGGGCCGCTGGTCCCCGACCCCACCGACCCGGCCGGGCGGCGCGGCCTCGGCCGGCTGTGCGAGCTCGACCACCCGCTGCCGCTCGGCGAGTTCACGGCGCTGGTCGCCGCCCGGCTGCCCGCCACCGCGCAGGGCGTCCGCTCGGCGGGCCCCGCCGACCTGCCGGTCCGCACGGTCGCCGTCTGCGGCGGCTCGGGCGACAGCCTCTTCGACCACGTCAGGGCGGCGGGCGTCGACGCCTACGTCACCGCCGACCTGCGACACCACCCCGCCTCCGAGGCCCGCGAACACGCCGGCGGCCTCGGCCTGGTCGACGCCGCCCACTGGGCCACCGAATGGCCGTGGTGCGCGTTGGCCGCCGCCCAGCTCGACACCGTCTCGGAACGGCACGGGTGGGGCCTGCGCACCCACGTGTCCCACCGGATCACCGACCCCTGGGTCACCCACCACCCCTCCCGCAGCCCCCAGCAGCAGTGAAGGAGCCCCCAACTGAACGCCGCGCCCGCCGACCAGATCCGGTTGCTTGACCTCCAGGCCCTGGACGTCCGGCTGACCCAGCTCGCGCACCGGCGCGAAAACCTGCCGGAGCACGCCGAGATCCGCGCCCTGGAGGCCGATCTCACCCAGCAGCGCGACCTGTTGGTGGCCGCGCAGACCGAGGAGAGCGACACCGCCCGCGACCAGACCAAGGCGGAGCAGGACGTCGACCAGGTGCGGCAGCGTGCCGCGCGCGACCAGCAGCGTCTCGACTCCGGGTTGGTGACCAACCCCAAGGACCTGGCCAGCCTGCAGAGCGAGTTGGCCTCGCTGGCCAGGCGGCAGGACGACCTGGAGACCATCGTCCTCGAGATCATGGAGCGGCACGAGGCCGCCCAGTCCCGCGCCAAGGAACTCGCCGCCCGGCTCGACGAGTTGCAGGCCACGGCGACCGAGGCGACCCAGCGCAGGGACGCCGCCACCCAGGACATCGACGCCGAGGTGGCCGCCGTCCGCAAGGAGCGCTCCGAGGTGGCGGCCGAGCTCCCCGCCGACCTGCTCAAGCTCTACGACAAGCTGCGGGAGCAGCAGGGCGGCATCGGCGCGGCCCGGCTCTACCAGCGGCGCTGTGAGGGCTGCCGGCTCGAACTCAACATCACCGAACTGAACGAGGTCCGGGCCGCCGCGCCCGACACCGTGGTGCGGTGCGAGAACTGCCGCCGCATCCTGGTCCGGACGCCAGAATCCGGGCTGTGAGCCCGGTGGAGCTCGTGGTGCACGCCGACGGCGGCTCCCGGGGCAACCCGGGGCCCGCCGGCTACGGCGCCGTTGTCGCCGACGCCGAAACCGGCGAAGTGCTCTCCGAGACGGCGGAGTTCATCGGCCGGGCGACCAACAACGTCGCCGAGTACCGGGGCCTGATCGCCGGCCTGCGGGCCGCGCACGCGATCGACCCCCGGGCGCGGGTGCGGGTCCGGATGGACTCCAAGCTCGTCGTGGAGCAGATGTCGGGCCGCTGGCAGATCAAGCACCCCGACATGCGGCCGCTGGCCGCCGAGGCCCGCGCCGTCTTCCAGCCGGGCGCGGTCAGTTACGAATGGATCCCCCGCGAGCGCAACAAGCACGCCGACCGGCTCGCCAACGAGGCGATGGATCGTGGCCATGCGGAGGCGCCTGCCGGCTTCGCGGCTCGAAGGGACCCCGGCCACGGCCGGCTCGAGTCCGCCCAGGGGGGCGGGGCTTCGCCCCGAACCCCGGCGGGCGGCTCGCGCCGCTTCGCGGCTGACGCCGGGGCCGAGCCCCGTGCCCCGGAGGACGTCCCGAGCGGCGCCACCGGCCCCGCCGGCCGGGCGGCGTCCGGCCCTGCGGGCCGGGCCGCCGGCGAAACGGAGCCCCGTGTCCCGGAGGACGCCGCCAGCGGCGCCGGCCGGGCGGAGCCCGGAGCCGGCGGGCCGCGCGGCAGCGCCGGGGCGGAGCGTGACGCGGCCGGCGTGCGGCGCGGGGGCGTGGGGCCGGGCCGCGGCGACCGGGCTGCTGTGGCGGCCCCCGGGTGGGGGAGGACCGCCGGGGCGGCGACCACGTTGCTGCTGCTCCGGCACGGGGAGACGCCGCTCACCCCGCAGAAGCGGTTCTCGGGAAGCACCGGCGGGGACCCCGAGCTCTCCGAGACCGGCCGCCGGCAGGCGGAGGCCGCCGCGCGGGTGCTCGCCGAGGCCGGCGTGGCCGCCGTCGTCAGCTCGCCGCTGGCCCGCTGCCTGCAGACCGCCGAGATCGTGGCGCGCCGGCTCGACCTCCCCGTGCGGACGGACGACGGGCTGCGGGAGACGGACTTCGGCGCCTGGGAGGGCCTCACCTTCGCCGAGATCCAGCAGCGCCACCCGGCCGACCTGGCCGCCTGGCTGCGCGATCCGGACGCCCGACCCACCGGCGGCGGCGAGAGCTTCACCGCCGTGGCCCGCCGCGTCGCCGCCGCCCGGGACCGCGTCCTCGCGCGCCACGCCGGCCGCACCGTGCTGGTCGTCAGCCACGTCACGCCGATCAAGTCGCTGCTGCGGCTGGCCCTCGACGCCCCGCCGATCGCCATGTTCCGGATGGAGCTGTCGGCCGCCGCGCTCTCCGAGGTCGCCTACTACCCGGACGGCAACGCGTCCGTCCGCCGCTTCAACGACACCGGCCACCTGGCGGCCGTCACAGCTCGGTGACCACCACGTCGAGCCGGCCGGGCGCGGCCTCCTCCACCCGGTAGCCCAGGTCGCGGAGGGCCTCGACCAGCCGGCGCGGCGTGCGCGGCAGTGGCCCCGCCAGGAGCAGCTCCCGCACCAGCCGGCCCTTCGTGGCCTTGTTGAAGTGGCTGACCACGGACCGACGTTCGACCCCGTCCACGATCCGGGACTGGAGCACCCGCACCGTGACGGTGCGGTCCGCCACCTCGCCCGCCGGCCGCCACATCGCCGCGTACGCCGACGACCGCAGGTCGAGCACCGGCCCCTCGCCCGCCACGGCGGGCAGCACCGAGGCCAGCGGCCCACGCCAGTGGGCGGCCAGCGCGCCGAGGCCCGGCAGTCGCACCCCGCCCGAGCAGCGGTAGGCCGGGATCCGGTCGGTGATCCGCACGACGCCCCACAGGCCGGAGAACACCAGCAACGAGGCGCGCGCCCGCCGCCTGGCCGCCGTGTCGAGCGAGGCCAGGTCGAGCGCGTCGTACAGCACCCCGGTGTAGATGTCCCCGGCCGGCCGCGCCGGCGCGCTCCGCAGCGCCGCGTTGCGCGCCATTTCGGCGCCCTGCCGCTCGCTCAGACCCAGGACCTCGCGCGCCTTCACC
The DNA here is from genome assembly GCF_042722465.1 of Streptomyces sp. NPDC127098. Taxonomy (NCBI): domain Bacteria; kingdom Bacillati; phylum Actinomycetota; class Actinomycetes; order Kitasatosporales; family Streptomycetaceae; genus Streptomyces; species Streptomyces sp. NPDC127098. The sequence continues at coordinate 29,887 of NZ_JBHXFJ010000074.1, read as the reverse complement.
TCGTCCCCGGCGCACAACTCGACCAACTCGTCGAGCACGGCCTCCCGGGCCGGACCGAGCTCCGGCGAGGACAACGCCCCGGGATCGAACGGGGCTCCCCTGACGGCCCCGGCCTTCCCCTCAGACGGCGGTAGCAGCACGAGCATCGCCCCAGACTACCCGTCGGCGCAGGTAGGATGGCCGGCACGGCGGACGAGCCGGCCGGGCGGTCGCGGCGGGATCCCTGATCCCGCCGAGGAACGTCCGGGCTCCACAGGGCAGGGTGGTAGGTAACGCCTACCTGGGGCGACCCACGGGAAAGTGCCACAGAAAGCAAACCGCCGGGGCCGCGCGAGCGGCACCCGGTAAGGGTGAAACGGTGGTGTAAGAGACCACCAGCGCCCAGGGTGACCTGGGCGGCTCGGTAAACCCCACCCGGAGCAAGGTCAAGAGGGAGCACGGCGTGCTCCTGCGCGGACGACCGAGGGCTGCCCGCCCGAGTCCGCGGGTAGACCGCTTGAGGCCGGTGGCGACACCGGTCCCAGATGGATGACCGCCTCCCCGCCGGCCGCGAGGCCGACGGGAGACAGAACCCGGCGTACAGGCCGACTCGTCCGCCGCCCCGGCGTTTCCGCAGGTCACAGGGGTTCTATGGGGGTGTTTCCGGGCGCCGGGTCGAATCGGGGGCGTTTTTTGCTCCCACCGGGCGCGGTTCGGGCCGGGAATGCGGGTGCCGTGGGCCCGTCACTGCTCTGAGTGATCTCTGACGACGGTGTGCCCTCTCTTCGCGCGCCAAGGCATGACGGCCGGGCGAAATGGCCTATGGACCAAGGCACGATGGGTTCGCCTGGGCGGGTGTGGTTGGCCTGCCTCCGGGGTGGAGCGCGGACGAAGGGGCCTGTACCTCACAGGCAGGGTTTTGTCGCTGTCGTCCCCCAGCCGTGTGCGGCACTGCCTGGGTGGGACCTCGGTGGGCGCCGCCTCGCGATCGATGGCGGTCCTATGCGGGGCGAGTCGCGGTGAGGGTGAGTTCGTTGTCGGTGGTGAAGGCGAGCCTCACGGGCAGGTCCCCGTGGTCGGTGGTGGGGTAGACGTCGGTCTTCTTGCGGTCGGCGGTGTCTCCTGCGATGCGGGTGAGGGGGATGGAGGAGCCGTCCCGGGTGGTGAGGGCGAGGCGCCAGGTGGCTGGGGTGTCTGCTCGGGTGTGGTCGATGGTCAGGGTGTGGGTGCCGGCGCTCGCCGGGGCGAGGGGGATGTCGAGCGAGGGGCCGTCCTCGGTGTGGCCCTTGGCGCCGGTGAGGGGCGTGTGGGCCGGGTGGACGGTGACGGTGATGGTGGACGTGGTCGCGGTGGTCTCGATGGCCGTGATCTCGAACTCCGTGTAGGCGGTGGCGGTCTCGTAGGAGCCGGCCAGCGGCCCTTCCTCCTCGGGGATGGTGATCTCAGTGCGCAGGGCCCGGTAGAGCGCGTCGTACTCCAGGACGCGGTTGGTGTACGCCGCGCCGTCCTCATACCTGGTGGACGAGGCGAGCTGCCCGCGCGCCCCAGGCAGGGTGTCGTACTCCCAGTCGGCCAGCAGCGTGCCGTCCGGATCGCCCTGCCGGAGTTCGGTCTTGCGTCCCAGCCCGTCGTAGCCGTAGGCGAGAGCCGAGCCGCGGCCGTCGGTGCGACGGACCAGCTGGCCCCGGTCGTCGTATTCGGAGACGGTCGTGCCGGCGTCGGGATCGGTGGCGCTTATCTGCCGGCCGCGTTGGTCGTAGGCGTAGGCCCAGGTGTTGCCCGCCGGATCGGTGACCTCGGTGAGCTGGCCGCGCCCGTCGTACTCGTAGGCGGTGGTGTCGTAGGTGGAGTCGAGGGTGCGCGTGTGGTGCTGGCGCAGTTCCGTTGTGCGCCCGCGGGCGTCGGTTCATGGCCCCGGACTTCGACCGCTTTGCCACCTACGCCTACGACGAGGCCGGCAACATGTTGTCGATCTCGGACGTGTCCGAATCCGGCACGGACACCCAGTGCTTCCGCTACGACCACCTGCGGCGGTTGACCGAAGCGTGGGCCCAGGGCACTAGGAGCTGTGCCACGACGCCGTCGGAGTCCGCGATGGGCGGCCCCGCGCCCTACTGGCACTCCTACACCTACGACGCCGTCGGCAACCGACTCACCGAGACGCTGCACGAGGAGGACACCGAGCGCACCTACACCTACCCAGAGCCGGGGCAGCCGCAGCCCCACACCGTCACCTCCGTCGTCGACGAGGCCCCGGACGTGACCTCCCTGGAGCAGTACACCTACGACGAGGCCGGGAACACACGCACCCGACAGCTCGGCGGTGACACCCAGACCCTCACCTGGAACGCCGAAGGGCGGCTCGCCGAGGTCGAGGAAGCCGACGGCTCACGCACCGAATATGTCTACGACGCCGACGGCCAGCGGCTGATCGGCCGGACTCCGACCGAAACCACCCTCTACCTCGGCCACACCGAACTCACCGTCGCCGAGGGCGAGTCGACCGCTCGCGCCACCCGGTACATCGACGCGGGCGGCGGCAACACGGTGGTCTTCGGTGACGACGGCACCCTCACCTATCTGCTGGCCGACCACCTCGGCACCGGACAGGTCGCCGTCGACGCTTACACGCTCGACGTGGCCCACCGCCGCAACCTCCCCTTCGGCGGCATACGCGGACCTGACCCGTTCTTCTGGGCCGGCACCCGCGGATACGTGGGCGGAACGACGGCCCCGTCCACTGGCCTGACTCATCTCGGTGCACGCGAGTACGACCCGGCACTGGGGCGGTTCGTCTCCGTCGACCCGCTGATGGACCTGACCGACCCACAGCAGATCCACGGCTACGCCTACGCCAACAACAACCCCGTCACCTTCAGCGACCCCACCGGCCTCATCCTCGACACCTGCTGGAACGGTGGCTACTCCTGCAACTTCGACGGCAGGGGCAATATCACCGGCGTCAAAAAGAACGGCGTCCCCGGCATCGTCCAAGCCCTGCCGACCCCGCGCACCGACTCCCAGGTTTCCTACGCCAGCAACCAGCAGGGCCAGACCCAACGCGCCTGCGCCCGCGAACTCTGCGGCTCTCCCGGGCCCGTCTACGCCTCACCCCGCATCCCCGAACCCGAGCCCGCCCCGGTCGTCCAGGACAGCAGCAGCTGGTGGGAGATAGGCCTCGACATCGCCGGCGACGTCACAGGCTACAACGACCTCAAGGACTGCGTGGGCCGTGACTGGGTGGCCTGCGGCATGCTGGTGGCCTCCGTCGCGACAGGCGGAAGCGGCCGCGGAGTCATCCTCGCCGCCCGCTACGCCGACGAGGCCGTCGACGCCGCACGCTACGTCGACGACGCTGCGAGCTGTGCGCGCCACTCGTTCCTGGCCGGTACCGATGTCCTGATGGCCGACGGCAGCCGCCGCAACATCGAAGACCTCGAAATCGGCGACGCGATCCTCGCCACCGATCCTGAGACTGGGGAAACCAAGCCCCACACCATCACGTCCACAATCATCACCGACTCCGATAAGGAGTTCACAAAACTCACCCTTCGCGATGCAGAAGGCGTCAACCAGACCATCGTTGCCACCTCGCACCATCCCTTCTGGAACGTAACCGATGAAACCTGGACCAACGCCTCCGAGCTCACTCCCGGCAGCGTCCTCCGTACCCCGGACGGCGCCACCATCACGGTCGCAGAGGTCCGCACCTACCGAGACGCAGGACGCACATACGACCTGACCGTCGAAACTGTTCACGCTTACTATGTCTTCGCCGAGGCCTCTCCGGTCCTAGTACACAACTGCCCTTCGGGGGGCTTCCTCAGTAGAATTTTCGGGAGGGGTGGGGAACCGCCGCAGCCTGCACCGAATGCCACTGTCGGTGACCTGCGTGGAATCGCTCACGATAACGTGGATGCCAACGGAAACTGGGTGCCCGATTCGGATAAAATGCACCTATTGAGTGGCCAGACCGATGAGTCTTTCATGCGTTCAATTTTCATGCCGGATGATGAGGCCCGCAGCTATATGACGTACCACAGCGATGGTCATATGATGGAAGGTAACCATCGAATGGCTGAGCTCATGTCTCGGGCTGCTAATCCCCGATCCACGATTAGCTGGGAGACTCCAATATATATACGCGGATGGGGAGGGTAGAGAGGTTGGGGATGTTTAGGCCGGGGGGATTCCCCACATGGCTTGCGGAGCGCCGGGTTCGCTGCCTCACGGCGACCGCACTCCTTTCCCTCCTGGAAGAAGCGGAGAGGCGTGGAGTGGGGCTGGCGGGGAATTTGGGATGGTTTCGCAAAAACTTGGCAGAAATCTCCGAGATCTTCGCGGTGCCACGTACTGACTACAGAGTGGTCACTGGTCATGTTCGATCCACGGTGATTCTTTTGACTGTGGACGGAAAGTATCGGTGGATGGTACTTGATATTCCTCCATGGAGAATGCTGAGATTGCGGCCGGTGAGCTCTCAAGGGCTGTGTCAGCTACTGAGGCGTCTGACTGCACAGCAGCCTTCCGTGGCCTGGTACGAGGGAGAGGAATAAAAGCCCTCGGTCTGTAACATCTGTTTCGTCGTTCAGCCTCTTGTGGCCAGTCATGACTAGGTGAGCTGGGTGGCGATGGCCGTAATCGTGACAGAAATGAGTCATGAATGGCCATGTGCTGGCAGCACACCGGAACCCTCATGGGGAGGGATCGGGCTCACTGACCTACGAGAAGGCGTCTCCAGGGTGTCCGCCCCAGGTTATGGGCCGGGTCGAATCGGGGTCGAATTGGGGTGGATGCGTGTGATCGGCTTCGATCCGCTCTGAGGGCATCACCGCAGCTCAGGACCTGTATGGCCCGGCCTGTGACCGGGCCCAACGGGGGCGGCGGATGAACCCGGCGTACATGGCCGACTCGTCCGCCGCCCCACGTCGTCGCAGGTCAGAGGCGGTGCGTGCGTGGTGAGAATGGTCGGGGGCGAACTGGGGGAAATCGCGCCCGCACTCACCCCGGGCCGGGGATTACCCGGCGTTCGCCGTGGTTTCGGCCTTCTCGGGGCCCCGGCGGGGCGGAAGGCGCTGCCGAAGGCGGTGACTCGCACGGCCTCCACGGCCAGTTGTGGGTGTGCGTAGGTGTCCCAGGTCTCGGAGGACAGGGCCGGCATGGTCTTGGGGTCGTGCTGGCCGCAGGAGCCCGGTCGCGACTCCGCAGCCCCGGCCGGATCGCCGATCACCTCGTCGGCCAAGCCATAGGTGTCACACAGCGTGTCACGAGGGACCACGGTTCGGTAGGACACCGCCGTACGACCTCTTCTCATGCCGCATGGCGCGCGTGGGGCTCAGTACGACTTCCCGGGCTCGGGCCCGGATCGGCCGTAGTCGCGCTCGTGGAGGGCCTCGCACAGGGTGCGGAACAGTCGGCCGTCAGGCGCGGTGCCGTACGTTTCGATGTGTCAGCGCCGCACCACGGAGGGGCCGTGCCTTGACTGGCGTCGAGTCGCGGCCCTCACCTCGCTGAATCTGACCAGACGGTGACGTCTCGCGGCTGACCGGACCACGGCCGTGGCGGCGTGCCTAGCGTGGCCGGTGTGACTGTTCGCATTCATGCACGCGAGGCCGTGCCCGCCGTGCCGCCCGACCCGCCGCGTCACGCGTACCGGGCCCCCCTTGCCGGGGTTGCCGTGGCCCTGTCGCTTTTCGCCGCCGCGGCCGTCGTCGGGGTGGCGGTGTTCGACAAGGAGCGGCTTCACCTGGGCTGGCCACCGTTGTTCGCCCAGTGGCTGCCGCATCTGGGCCCGGGTACTCCCGTGGCGGTCTGTGTGGCCGTGCTGGTGGTGGTCTACGGGCCGGGGCTCGCCGTCCGGTTGGCGTGGCGATGGCTCCCGGGTTCGGTGGCGGTGGCCTCCCTGGCGTGGGTGCTGTCCCTGGCCCTGGTCGACGGCTGGCAGCGGGGGTTCGTCGACCGGCTGGCCACCGGTCAGGAGTATCTGACCGCGGTGGACGACATCGGGGACGCGGGCGTCTTCCTGCGGACGTTCGTGACACGGATCCCGATCGACGCGGAGGGCAACTGGCCGGCGCATGTGGCCGGTCACCCACCGGGCGCCACCCTGACGTTCGTCCTCCTGGACCGGATCGGGCTGGCCGGCGGGGCGTGGGCGGCGGCGTTCTGCGTGCTGGCCGGAGCGTCGGCGGCGGCAGCGGTGCTGATCACCCTTCGGGCGGTGGTCGGCGAGGAGGTGGCGCGCCGGGCGGCGCCGTTCCTGGTGCTCGCGCCGGCCGCGGTGTGGCTCGGGGTGTCCGCCGACGGGTACTTCGCCGCGGTGGCGGCCTGGGCGGTCGCGCTGCTGGCGCTGTCCGCGACGGGCGCGGCCCAGTGGCCCAGGGCGGCCGCGGTCGGCTCGGGGGTGCTGTTCGGGTGGCTGCTCTACCTGTCCTACGGGCTGGTGCTGATGGCGCCGATAGCGGCCGCCGTGCTGGTGTTGGCCCGCACGTGGCGACCGATCCCCTGTGTGGTGGTGGGCGTCGTGCCGTGGGTGGTGGCCTTCACGGCGGCCGGGTTCTCGTGGTTCGAGGGGTACACGACGCTTGTCGAGCGGTACTACGCGGGCGTCGCAGGCGTCCGGCCGTACGGCTACTTCGTGTGGGCGAACCTGGCGGTTCAGGTGCTGTCCGTGGGGCCGGCCGTCGCGGCGGGTCTCGCGTCGCTGGCCGTGGCCCGACGGCGTGGCGGGCGGCTGGCGGTGCTGGTGGGCGCCGGTGTGCTGGCGATCGTGGTGGCGGACCTGTCGGGGATGAGCAAGGCGGAGACGGAGCGCATCTGGTTGCCGTTCGCCTTGTGGCTGCTGCCGGCCTGCGTGGCCCTGCCGGGGGGTGGAGACCGGTCGCGGTGGTGGCTGGCGGCGCAGGGGGCGACGGCCCTGGTGGTCAACCACCTGTGGCTGACCAGGTGGTGAGCGGGATGGGCACGATGGTGCGGTTCCGGGGCCGGTTGCACGACGCGCGGACCGCGACCGTGCTGGGGCGCTGGCTCGGCCTGGCGGTGGTCGTGTGCTTCTTCACCGGGCTGGTCAGCCATCTGCTTCAGGAGCCGCCCGGCTGGCTGGCGCCGCGGCTGCCGTCGCGCCCGGTGTGGGGCTACCGGCTCACGCAGGGGCTGCACGTGGCGACGGGCGTCGCGGCGGTGCCGCTGCTGCTGGTGAAGCTGTGGGCGGTATATCCGGCGCTCTTCCAGTGGCCCCCTGTGCGGTCGGCGCGGCACGCCCTGGAACGGGCGTCGGTCGGCGTGCTGGTCGCGACCGCGCTGCTGGAGACGGTACTCGGCCTGGCCAACATCGCGCAGTGGTACCCGTGGCCGTTCTCCTTCAGACGGACCCACTGGGCGCTCGCGTGGGTGTTGCTGGGGGCGACGCTGCTGCATGTGGCGGTGAAGGCGCCGGACATCGCCCGGCACTGGCGGCGCCGGCGGGTCGATCCGGACGCGGCCGACCGGCGTTCACTGTTGCGCGGGGTCGGCGCCGCGGTCGGAGTGTTGACGGTCGTGACGGCCGGGCAGTCGGTGCCGGCGCTGCGTCCGCTGACGCTCCTCGCGCCGCGTCGGCCGGACGCCTCGACCCAGGGCGTACCGGTCAACCGGACGGCGGCGCAGGCCGGCGTGGGCCGGATCGCGGTGGCCGGGTGGCGCCTCGTGGTGGCCGGACCTGAGGGCTACGCGCTGACGCTTCACGAGTTGCGGGAGCTGCCACAGCACACGGAGCGGCTGCCGATCGCCTGCGTCGAGGGGTGGAGCGCGTCCGCGGAGTGGACGGGGGTGCGGCTGCGGGACCTGCTGGACCGGGCCGGGGCGCCGGCCGCCGCCCGGGTGCGGGTGGTGTCCTCGCAGCGTCGGGGAGCGTACCGGACGACCGAGATGGGGCCGACGTACACCCGGGACGGTCTGACGCTCCTCGCGCTGCGGCTGAACGGCGAGGAACTGTCGCCCGATCACGGTTTCCCGGCGCGGATCATCGCGCCCAACCGGCCGGGGGTGCTGCAGACCAAGTGGGTGTCGAGGATCGAGGTGGTGGCGCGATGAGGGCGGCCCGGTGGCTGCTGGGCGCGGTGGGGGCGCTGTCGATGGCCGCGGGGGCGCGGATGCTGCTGGGCCAGCCCGCGCCGACGGGGGTGGTGCGGTGGCTGGCTGGGGCGGTGGTTCTGCACGACGTCGTACTGGCGCCCCTGGTGTTGGCGGTGGGACTGCTGGTGCGGCGGCTCCGCGGGCATGGGGTGCGGGGCGTGGTGCGCGGCGGCCTGATGGTCGCGGGCTGTGTCACGCTGGCGGCACTGCCGCCGCTGCTGCGGCCCGGCCAGCCGGCGAACCCGACCGTGCTGCCCCTCGACTACGGGCGGAACGTGCTGCTCCTGGTCACCGTCACCGGGGTGGTGACCCTGGTCCTCGCCGCGCTGGCGCGGTCACGCCGCCAGCGCGCGTCCTGCCGGGTTCTCAGGAGCGATTGACCAGCGCCAGGAAGGGACGGCCGGCGACGGACCACGAGCCGACCCTGGTCCAACCCGCGTCCTCGGCATGGGTGGCCAGTGCCGTGGAACCCACCCGGGCCCAGGGGAAGGATGCTTGTGACGGGCTGTCATCCGTGGCGAGTCGGGCGGAGAACCGCTCGTCGACGTCCTCCGCCACGGCCTCGGCGACGAGCAGCCCGCCGGGTGCGAGCAGCCGGGCCACCCGGCGGAGCAGCGCGCCCGGGTCGCCGCCGATGCCCACGTTGCCGTCGAGCAGCAGCGCGCTGCCCCACCATCCCTCGGCCGGCACTTCGCCGAACACCGAGCGGAGCAGGGCCGTGCCGCCCGCCGCGCGGCAACGGGCGACGGCGGCCGGCGCGGTGTCGATGCCGAGCGCGGGACGGGCGGCGCGGGCCAGGGCGGCGACCATCCGGCCGGGGCCGCAGCCGATGTCGAGGACGCTGCCGGTACAGCGGCGCAACACCGTCTGGTCGGCGGCGTCGGGCGCGGCGCACCAGCGCTCGACGTCCATCGGGAGCCGGCTGCCGTCGGGGCGGCACAGGTAGAGGGGTCCCCGGCCCGCGACGACCGCCCGGCCGTAGGCGTCGGCGGCCCAAGGCGCGGTGTCTGTGGCGAGGATCATCGTTCGGCCTCCGCGCGCAGTGTGCGGTAGACGGCGGCGAACCGGCCGTCGGGCGCCGCCCGGGCGACCTCGGCGGCGTCGGAGGCCGTGTCGACGTCCCGCAGGGTCGGCAGTTCACGTATCGAGAGCCCGGCCTCGGCCAGTCGGCGGCGCTGGGCCGCGCCGGTGGTCGGCATGGACATGGGGACGCCCCGCACGAGCGCGGGGCTCGGCTCGGCCAGGCCGAGAGCCCAGAACCCGCCGTCGGCGGCCGGCCCGAACCAGGCGCGGCCCGGCGGCCAGGCGTCCGGCGTGGTCGCGGGGGCCAGCAGCCCGGGTGTGATCTGCGGGGTGTCCATGCCGACCAGCAGCGCGGGGCCCGCCCAGGGGGCGAAGGCGGCGGCGATCCGTTCGTCGAGCCCGCCGGGTGTCTGGGCCACCACCTCGTAGCCGGCCGGGAGCCAGGGGCCCGGCCGGCCGTCGAGCACGAGGACGCGGCGCCTGGCGGGGACGCCCAACAGCGCCCGGAGGGTGTCGGCGAGTGCGGCCTCGGCGAGTCGCGCGGCCTGTGCCGGGGTGAACGGCGGGGTGAGGCGGGTCTTCACCCGGCCGGGCAGCGGCTCCTTGGCGATGACCAGCACGGTCAGGGCGGGTGCGGCGGTCACGCGAGAACCCGCCGCATGTCGTGGACGGCCTGGAGGGTGCCGCGCCAGGTGCCGGTCACCTTGGAGTCACCGGTGCGCGGCCGGTAGGGCACGTCGACCTCGGTGACGCGCCAGCCGGCCTCGGCCGCGCGCACGGCCATCTGCAGCGGGTAGCCGCTGCGCCGGTCCGTCAGATCCAGACCGAGGAGCGCCTCGCGGCGTGCCACCCGCAGGGGGCCAAGGTCGTGAAGGCGCAGTCCGGTTCGGCGTCGCACCATCCGGGCCAGGACCAGGTTGCCGGCCCTGGCGTGCGGCGGCCAGACGCCGCGGCCGACCGGCCGGCGCCGCCCGAGCACCAGCTCGGCCTGGCCCGCGCTGACGGCGGCCGCCAGCCGGGGCAGGTCGGCCGGGTCCAGGGAGGCGTCGCAGTCGCAGAAGGCCACCAGGTCGCCGTCAGCGGCGAGGAGCCCGGCGTGCGCGGCGGCCCCGAAGCCGCGGCGCGGCTCGTGGACGACCCGGGCGCCCAGCCTGCGGGCCAGGTCGGCCGAGCCGTCGGTGGATCCGTTGTCGACGACAAGGGCGCGCCAGCCGGCCGGTATGCGGGCCAGGACCCAGGGGAGGGCGGCCGCTTCGTTCAGGCAGGGCAGCACCACATCGCCCTGCGGGGAAGGGGAGTTGGTCACCCTCTTCACCCTACGGAGACGAAAGCCGCGAATCGGGCGTGGCACCTTACGAAACCCTGACGTCCGCCGCCGGCCCCCGGCTCGGCCTCCCGGAGGACGGCGCGCGGTGTGAGACTTCCGGAATGCGACAGGAAGAAGGACAGCGGGTGCTGGTGGTGGACGACGACCCGACCGTGACCGAGGTGGTGGCCGGCTACCTGGGCCGGGCCGGCTTCGTCGTCGACCGGGTCGCCGACGGGCGCGGCGCGCTCGCCCGGGCCGCCACCCACCCACCCGACCTGGTGGTGCTCGATCTGATGCTGCCCGGCCTCGACGGCCTGACGATCTGCCGCGAGCTGCGCCGCTCCGGGCCGGTACCGGTGGTGATGCTGACGGCGCGCGGCGACGAGGAGGACCGGATCCTCGGTCTCGAGGTGGGCGCCGACGACTATGTGACCAAGCCGTTCAGCCCCCGGGAGTTGGTGCTGCGCGTCGCCTCGGTGCTACGACGGAGCGCCGCGGCCGGCGCGGAGGCCGCCGCGGGACCCGTGCTGCGCGGCGGCGGCATCACGCTGGACCCCGCCGCCCGCACCGTGACCCAGGACGGGACCGAACTACGCCTGACCCTGCGGGAGTTCGACCTTCTGGCGCACTTCCTGCGGCATCCGGGGCGGGTGTTCACCCGGGAGGAGCTGATGGAACGGGTGTGGGGCTGGGACTTCGGCGACCTGTCGACCGTGACGGTCCACGTGCGGCGGCTGCGGCACAAGGTGGAGGCCGACCCGGCGCGGCCACGCCTCGTCGCCACCGTCTGGGGGGTGGGCTACCGCTTCGACGGCGCCCGGGAACGCACCGGCGAGGCGGGGGGCTGACGGTGGCGGCGGGACTGTTCGGCCAACTCGACCTGGTGCGGGACCTGCCGGTGATCGCGGCCTACGCGGGCGCCGGCGCCACGGTCGCCGGCCTGGCCGGCGCGCTGGTGCTCGCCGCTGTGCGGCGCCGGTCGGTGTCGGTGGCGTTCGCCGTGCTCATCGCGGTGACCGTCGGGTCCCTGCTGGCCGGGACGCTGTCGGTGGCCTGGGCGATGTTCCTGTCCGGGCACGACCTCGCGGTGGTGGTGACGGTCGGGGCGGTCAGCGCGATCACGGCCACCGGCGCGGCACTGCTGCTCGGCCGCTGGGTGACGGGCGCGCACCGCGATCTGGAGCGGGCGGCGCGCCGGCTCGGTGACGGGGGCGGCTTCGTCCCGCCGACCGCGCCGATGCCCGCGGAGTTGTCGTCGTTGGCCCGGTGCCTGGCCGAGACGGACGCCCGGCTGGCGGAGTCCCGAGAGCGGGAGAGAACACTGGAGGCGTCCCGCCGGGAGCTGGTCGCGTGGATCTCGCACGATCTGCGGACGCCGCTTGCCGGGCTGCGGGCCATGGCCGAGGCTCTGGAGGACGGCGTCGCCGAGGACCCGGAGCGCTACCAGCGGCAGATCCGCGGCGAGGTCGAGCGACTGACCGTCATGGTCGGCGACCTGTTCGAACTGTCCCGTATCCAGGTCGGGGCCCTCACCCTGAACCCGACCCGGCTGTCGGTGTACGACCTCATCAGTGACGCCATCGCGGGCGCCGACCCCCTCGCGCGCAGCTCCGGGGTACGGCTCACCGACGCCGGGGTCGAGCCGGTGCCCGTGGAAGTGGACGGCGGTGAGATGAACCGTGTGCTCGCCAACCTCCTCGTCAACGCCATCCGGCACACGCCGGCCGACGGCACGGTGGCCGTGGCCGCGACGCGGGACGGACAGGGCTCGGTGGTGCTGTCCGTGACGGACGGCTGCGGCGGCATCGCCGACGAGGACCTGCCCCGGGTCTTCGACATGGGCTGGCGCGCCGCCGACGCCCGCACCCCGCCGGGCGGCGCCGGCCTCGGACTCGCGATCGTGCGCGGCATCGTCGAGGCCCACGCCGGCCGCACCGAGGTGCGCAACGTGCCAGGCGGCTGCCGCTTCGAGGTCATCCTCCCCGCCGCGTAGCCGCCGCTCAGGCGGGCACGGGCGGCGCGTCCGCCAGCGGAGCGGTGGCGAAGCGGGCCATGCCGGCCGCGAAGCCGACGCGCGGACGCCAACCGAGTTCGTCCCGCAGGCGCCGGGAGGACGCCGTGACATGCCGGACGTCCCCCAGCCGGTACTCGCCCGTCACCACCGGCTCAGGGCCGCCGCGCGCCGTGGCCAGCGCCCGCGCCGCCTCCCCCACGGTGTGGGGCTCGCCGGTGCCGGTGTTGTAGGCGCGCAGCGTCCCCTCGGGCCGGTCCGCGAGGGCGGTCAGCGCGGCGAGGTTGGCGCCCGCGACGTCCGTGACGTGCACGAAGTCGCGCCGCTGTCCGCCGTCCTCGAAGACCCGCGGCGGGGCGCCCGCCTCCAGCGCGGAACGGAAGAACGCCGCGACCCCGGCGTAGGGGGTGTCGCGCGGCATGCGGTCCCCGTACACGTTGTGGTAGCGCAGACTGACGGCCCGCCCGCCGGTGGCGCGCGCCCACGCCGCGGCCAGGTGTTCCTGCGCGAGCTTGGTGGTGGCGTAGACGTTGCGCGGGTCCATCGGCGCGTCCTCCGTGACCAGCCCCGGCACGAGGGCGGCGCCGCAGTCCGGGCAGCGCGGCTCGAACCGTCCGGCGGCCAGGTCGGCGGGCGAGCGTGGCCCGGGTCGCACCGTTCCGTGCCGGGAGCACGCGTACGCGCCCTCCCCGTACACCACCATCGAACCGGCCAACACCAGCCCGCTCACGCCGGCTTCGGCCATGGCGGTCAACAGCACCGCCGTCCCCAGGTCGTTGACCGAGACATAGCCGGCGGCGTCGGAGAACCCCTTGCCGAGCCCCACCATCGCCGCCTGGTGGCTGACCGCGGTGACGCCGCGCAACGCACGCGTCACCGCTTCCTCGTCCCGGACGTCGCCACGAATCCACTCTCCCGCGCCGGGCTCCGGCGGCGGTCGGAGATCCAGGACGACGACCTCGTGACCGGCGGTGCGAACCGCCGAGACGACATGTGAGCCGATGAAGCCGGCGCCTCCGGTGACCAGTACCCGCATGACCCGACGGTACCCAGCACGCTCCGCGGGCCGGGCGCTTCCCGACGTCACGTCAGCGTTCCGTAAGATGCCGTCGTGCGGCCGGGACGGCGGCTCCGCGGCCCGGCTGGGCAAGTCGCCCGCGGACCTGGATCCCCCGGGGGCTCGACCGTCTCGCCACCAGGCACGGCATGGCCGACACGCTGAAGGCCCGCCTGCGTGACGGGGGGTGCCCGACCGCGCCGGGCGGCGACCGGCCCCACCCTCGTGGAGCAGGCCACCGCACGGGTCTTCGTGCGACTCGGCCCCATCCCGTGATGTGTGCCGCTCGTTCGGGTGCGGCGCTACCTGTCGCTCAGGCCGCCCGCCCCCGTCCGATGGGTGGAGTTCGCCCGTCCGGAGCGGCGTCTCGACCACAGGTGACACGAGGCTTGGCCTACCGGGCTTCCGATACCTCGGGAGAGGCGTTCGTCCCGGGTGCCGCCGCGGCTTCGGCAGCCTCGATCTGTTCCTCCGTCCAGCCCGCGTCGCGGCGCCGCGTGTACTCCAGCACGCGCGTGAGCTCCTTCTTCACCACCGGCGCCAGCAGGTACAGGCCGATGATGTTGAACACCGCGCCCAGGAACAGGAAGCAGTCCGACAGGTCCACCAGTGTCCCGAGCGACAGCAGGGCGCCCGCGATGGTGATGAGGCAGAAGACGACCTTGAAGACGTTCTCGCTGGTCCGCGACTTTCCGAACAGGTGGGTCCACGCCGTCAGGCCGTAGTAGCCCCAGGTGATGATCGTGGAGAACGCGAAGAGGAAGACCGCCACGGTCAGTACCCAGGGGAACCACGGCAGCGCGGTGTCGAAGGCGTCCGAGGTGATCGCGATGCCCGGGTTGCCGCCCACCTCGGCTATCTGCTCGACGGTGGTCGGGTCGCCGCCCCCCGCGGCGGTGTCGCGGGCGGCGTCGTAGAGGGGACCGCCGGCGATGATGATCGTCAGGGCGGTCACGGTGCAGATGACCACCGTGTCGACGAACGGTTCCAGCAGCGCGACCAGCCCTTCGCTCGCGGGGCGCCTGGTCTTCACGGCGGAGTGGGCGATCGGCGCGGAGCCGATGCCGGCCTCGTTGGAGAACGCGGCCCGGCGGAAGCCCTGGATGAGCGCGCCGATCACGCCGCCGGTGACGCCCTCGGGGCTGAACGCGCTGCTGACGATGGTGCCCAGGGCGTCGGGCACCTCGCCGACGTTGAACCCGATGACGATCAGGCATGCCGTCAGGTAGACGATCGCCATGGCTGGGACCAGGCGGCTGGTGACCTGGCCGATGGACCGGATGCCGCCGATGATGACCAGGCCGGCGAGCGCGGCGACGACCACCCCGAACAGCAGCGACCCGGCGGAGTTGGTGAAGAAGTCGGTGTGTTCGTCGGTCACGGCGCCGAGTTGCTCCAGGCTCTGGTTCACCTGGAAGAGGTTGCCGCCGACGAAGCCGAAGAAGAGGATCATCACCGCCGACGCGAACGACAGCACCGTTCCGAGGCCGGCCAGTCCGCGTTCGGCGAGGCCCTTGCGCAGGTAGTGCATCGGGCCGCCGGAGACCCGGCCGTCCGCGTCGATCTCCCGGTACTTCACGCCGAGGGTGCACTCGACGAACTTGGTCGCCATGCCCAGGAGGCCACAGAGGATCATCCAGAACGTGGCCCCCGGCCCGCCGACCGAGACCGCGATCGCCACGCCCGCGATGTTGCCCAGGCCCACGGTGCCGGAGACGGCCGAGGTCAGCGCCTGGAAGTGGCTGATCTCGCCCGGCGCGTCCTTCTGCTCGTACTTTCCGCTCATGAATCTCAACGCCGTGCGCAGATGGCGGAACTGCGCCAGACCGAAGTAGATCGTGAAGATCAGGCCGGCGAGCGCCAGCCAGCCGACGATGATCGGGAAATCGGCGTCGAAGACGCTGACGTCGTAGAAGACGATATCGCTCAGAAACTCGGTGACCGGCTCGAAGAAGTCGTTGACGGCCTCGTCAACGGTGTCGGTCCAGGAATCGTTCGCCACGGGCAAAACCTCGACTTGGAGATGTGGGGCAACGGTTTGGAAGATGATCTGCCCGGGCGGGGCGGTGTCAGGCTTCCTCTCACGAATCCCACACGGCACGGCGCGAGTCCGGTCGCAGTCCGAATTAATCCGGAATTACTCCCAGAATGCCGACCGGTAATGATCGGAGCGAGGTCGTCTCGGCCGGTGTCCCGGAAGCCGGGGGCGTCGCTGTGGCATCAGGCCGCCTGCCACGACGAGGCCGGCGGCGACGGCGAGTACGGGGGGATTCGCGTTGCCCGTGTCGGGCAGCGGGCCGGGGAGCGGCCGCTTCACGGCGATCCGGTGGATCCTGATCACGGTGGTGCTGGCGGCGCTGCGCGAGTGGGCCCGACCGCCGCCCGGCCGGACTGTCGCCGCCGGGTCACGCTCGGCGCGAGGAGAGCGTCGCCGGCGGCGACGGTGCGGATTCCCGCAAGCGGGGTCTCGGGCGAGGTGCCCTTGAGGAGGAAGCCGCTGGCGCCGGCCTTGAGGGCGGCGAACACGTACTCGTCGAGGTCAGGCATTCGTACGTCCATCAGGGGGTGGGTTGATCGTTGCCTCGGCGGCCGTGAGGCCGCTGATGACCGCCGATGTCCGTGACCGCCGCTGGCGCTGTTCGACGCGCTCGCCGCCGATTCCTACTCATGGGGAAGCGCCGAGGAACCGACCTCGCCTGTGCCGTCATGGCGACCGACCTCGTGGCAACGGGTCGTCAGCGGCCCGTACTTCCCTGTTCGGCTGCTGACCTGCGGAAGCGTGGGCAGGGGCCGATGGCTCGTGGTGGCCCCCCGTGCCGTCAGCACGGTCACTCGGGCTCGGTGCGATCGGCCGGGCCCGTGCCTACGAGGCCCCGTCGGTCAAGGCCGTCCGCTCGAGGGGAAACGGAGGGGCAACCGCCGATGATGCCTGGCTGTCGGTGATCGTGAGGACGATGCCGAAGACGGAGATCGCGCTGCTGCCGCCCGCCATGGCGAACGTCCACCGGCGGCGGCTTCGGGCTGTGCTCAGGTACTGCCAGCCGGCCATCGCGAGGGTTATGCCCTGGACCAGGAACCAGGGTTCGAAGATCGCAAGGTCCAGCAGAGCCGCGTTGTCCTTCTCGGCCTCCGTCCAGGGTCCGTTGGGCTGGGGGTGGTCGACCTCCCTGCGGCCCGCCAGATGCATCGCCTTGGGGGAGGGGGACCGCCGGGGTGGCCTCGGCGGCGGCGCGGAACAGCGCGCCGAAGGCGGTGACCTTGACGCCCTCCACGGCTACCGGCGGGTGGGCGTAGGTGTCCCAGGTCCCGGAGAAACTCGGCGTGCCGGGACAGGGCCTGCACGGCCCTGGGGTCGTGCCGGCCACAGGCGCCGAGCCGTGAGGTGTGGAAGTGCTTGAGATCGTGGCGGCGGGTGTCCTCCGGTAGCCCCGCCAGCTGCACGGCGGCCCGGAACCTCCGGTTGAAGTCGCCGCGTTGCACGGGCCTCCCGTAGCGGTTGGTGACGATCAGGCCATCGTCGGGCGGTGGCACACAGCCGCGTGCTCGTCTCCGGCGTTCGGACCGGGCGGTCACCGTGGCCGCCCTGGGGAACCGTTGGACGTGCTCGGCCAGGCGCTCGATCAGGAAGTGGTCCACCGGGATGGTGGCGTAGCCGGACTTCGTCTTGAGCTGTTTGGACTGCCCGCGCTGCCGCTCGATGCGGGAGACGACGTTGGTCGGGCCGCCGGGTGCACCGGCCGCAGGCGCCCTCCGATCGTGCGCGTGTTCTGGGCGGCTGGCGGGGGGGGGCGTGCTTCAGGGGCGTGGATCGGCGCGCCCCGCCCTTGCGTACCTTTGCGGCCGATAAGCATGAGTCCATGACCGTGCTGGTCCTGGCTCACTTCGTGCTCGCGCTCTGTGCCGCGCCCCTCATGCGGCGGGTCGGGGCCGCGGGGTTCGCGGTGCTCGCGTTGCCGCCGGCGGCGGCGCTCGTGTGGGTGCTGTGCCAATGGGGCCTGGCCGCCGGCGGCGGGGCGCGGGTCGAGGCGTGGTCGTGGATCGCCACCTACCATGTCGCCGTCGCCTTCCGGCTGGACGCGCTGGCGGTGGTGATGGTGCTGCTCGCCGGCGGGATCGGCGCGCTGGTGCTGCTGTACTGCGCGCGCTACTTCGACTCCGGCACCCGGCGGTCGGGGGCCTTCGGGGGGAACCTGCTGGCCTTCGCCGGGGCGATGCTGGGGCTCGTACTCGCCGATGACCTGATGGTCCTCTACCTGTTCTGGGAGCTGACCACGGTCCTGTCGTTCCTGCTGATCGGGTACGACAGCGAGAGGCGCGACAGCCGGCGTGCGGCGCTTCAGGCGCTGACGGTGACCGCGGCGGGCGGGCTCGCCATGTTCGTCGGGTTCCTCATGCTGGGCAACGCCGCCGGCACGTACCGCATCTCGCGGATCCTGGACGCGCCGCCCGCCCACAGCGCGGTGCTCAGCGCCGCACTGGTGCTGATCCTCGTCGGGGCGTTCGCCAAGTCCGCGGTGTGGCCACTGAGTC
Source organism: Streptomyces sp. NPDC127098 (assembly GCF_042722465.1). NCBI lineage: Bacteria > Bacillati > Actinomycetota > Actinomycetes > Kitasatosporales > Streptomycetaceae > Streptomyces > Streptomyces sp. NPDC127098. Next base: position 11,866 of record NZ_JBHXFJ010000074.1, on the reverse strand, counting down.
TGTGGCTGCCAAGCGCCATGGCCGCGCCCACACCCGTCAGCGCCTACCTGCACGCCGCCGCCATGGTGAAGGCCGGCGTGTACCTGGTGGCCCGCCTCGGCCCCGGCTTCGCCGAGGCCGCGCCCTGGAAGCCGCTGCTGCTGACGCTGGGCACCGCCACCATGCTGCTGGCCGGCTGGCGCGCGCTGCGACTGCACGACCTCAAACTCGTGCTCGCCTACGGCACCGTCAGCCAGCTTGGGCTCCTCACCGTACTCGTGGGCGCCGGCTCCTACGGGGCCGCCCTCGCGGGCATCGCGATGCTCCTGGCCCACGGGCTGTTCAAGGCCGCGCTGTTCCTGGTGATCGGGATCGTGGACCGCGCCGCCGCGACCCGGGACCTGCGGTACCTGTCCGGGGTGGGCCGGCGGCTGCCCTGGGTGTGCGCCACCGCCGTGGTGGCCGGCGCGTCGATGGTGGCATTGCCCCCGCTGTTCGGGTTCGTCGCGAAGGAGGCGGCCTTCGACGCCCTGCTGCACGGTGGCGCCGCCCACCTCGCGGTCCTCGTCTGCCTCGTGGCCGGATCCGCGCTGACCACCGCCTACACGCTGCGGTTCCTGTGGGGCGCCTTCGCCCGCAAACCCGGCCTCCCCGACACGTGCGTGCGCTCCGTGACCCCCGCCTTCCTCGCACCGCCCGCCCTGCTCGCCGCCGCCTGCTTGGTCCTCGGCCCCGGCGTCGGCTGGACGGCCGGACTCTGCGAGGCGTACGCCGCGCGGTACCCCGTGCCCGCGCACCCCTATCACCTCGCGCTGTGGCACGGCTTCGGCACGGCGCTCGGCCTGTCCGCCCTCGCCTGGGCGGCCGGGACCGTGCTGTTCGTGCTGCGCTCGCCCACCGCGGCACTGGGCAGGCAGTGGGCCTGGCCCGCGGCGGACGAGGTCTACGGCCGCTGCGTCCTGGGCGTGGAACGCGCCGCCCTGAAGGTGACCGGCGCGGTGCAGAAGGGGTCACTGCCCGCCTACGTCGCCACCGTCCTGTCCGTCATGCTCGCCGGGCTCCTGGCCGTACTCGCCATCGGGCACCCCTGGAACGGCGCTCCGGCACCGCGGGCGTGGGACTCCCCGTGGCAGGCCGCGGTCGCTGCCCTGACCTGCGCGTGCGCCCTCATGTGCCTGGTCGTGCGGCGACGTATGAAGGCCGCCGTCCTCGCCGGCCTGACCGGCTACGGCACCGCCCTGCTCTTCGTCGTCCACGGCGCCCCCGACCTGGCACTCACCCAGTTCGGCGTCGAGACCGTCGCCACCGTGATCCTCGTCCTCGTGCTGCGCGGGCTGCCCGTCCACTTCGGGGAGACCATGCGCAACTCCCGCCGCGTGGCCAGCTGGATCCTCGGGCTCAGCAGCGGTGCCGCCGTGGCCTGCGCCGTATGGCTGGCCGCCGCCGCCCGCCGCGAACCACCGGCCGGCGCCGCGCTCACCGAGGAGACCGCCCACCACGGCCTCAAGGACGTCGTGGCCGCCATCCTCGTCGATTTCCGCGCCTGGGACACCATGGGCGAATCCGCCGTCCTGGCCGTCGCCGTCCTCGGAGTGACCAGCCTGCTCTACGTACACCGCCGCCAGGGACCCGCCACCGCCACCCCGCCGACGCTGCCGGGCGGGATCACCGCCTGGTCACTGGCCGGACCCATGGCACGGACCCCCGGCCGCTACGGGCAGGGCGCGCCCGAACGCGGTTGGCTCGCCGCCGGCGACACGCTCGCCCCCGAACACCGCTCCGTCGTCTTCGAGGTGATCGCCCGTCTGGTCTTCCACCCCATCCTCATCCTGTCCGTCTACCTGCTGCTGTGCGCGGAGAACCTGCCAGGCGGCGGGTTCGTCGGCGGCCTCGTCGCCGGCGTCGCCCTGGTGATCCGCTACCTGGCCGGCGGACGCCACGAACTGGCCACCGCCGCACCCGTCCACCCCGGCTTCTTCACCGGCATCGGACTCACCGTCATCACCGGTACGGCCCTGGCCGGACTCGTCGAGGGCACGGTCCTGCACGCCTGGACCTGGCACGGCCACCTGCCGGGCATCGGCGACTTCCACGCCGGAACCGCCGTCCTGTTCGACCTGGGCGTCTACCTCCTGGTCCTGGGCGCGGTCCTTGACGCCGTGCGCGCCCTGGGATCGAAGATCGACCAGAACACCGAACACGCCGCACGACTCGCACTGCGCGGAGAGGCGGTCCCATGACCGTCAGCGCCACCCTGCTCGGCTGCGCCATCGTGCTGACCTCGGCCGGTGTCGTCCTCATCCACACCCGCGCCCTCACCCGCGTCCTCGTCGGCATCATCGTGTGCGGCAACGGCGTCAACCTCTTCGTCCTCGCCGCCGCCGGACGGGCCGGAGTCCCCCCGCTGCTCTACCCCGGCGTGTCCCACGCGCGCGTCACCGATCCGCTCCCGCAGGCCATCATCCTCACCGCCGTCGTCATCACCCTCGCCACCACCGCGTTCGTCCTCGCCATCGCCTACCGCAGCGGTCAACTCACCGGATCCGACTTCGTTCCCGACGACATCGAGGACCACCGCGTCCTCCAACGCACCCTCGACATCCGAGAACCCCGGCCGAACCCCCACGCCCGCAACCGCACCACCGCCGACAGCCTCTGGAACGACATCCTCGGCACCGACCCCCCACCCACGCTCACCCGGCAGGACGATCCCCCGCACCCGACACAAGACGACACCACCGCATGAACGCCCTCGTCCCCCTGCCCGTCATCCTCCCGCTCACCGCGACCGGACTCAGCCTCTTCGTCGGGCCCCACCTCCGCTCGCTCCACCGCCTCATCAGCATCACCGTCCTCACCGCCGTCCTGGCCGTCGACGTCATCCTGCTGTTCGAGGCGGACCGCACCGGCCCGCTCGCCGTCCACCTCGGGGACTTCGCCCCGCCGCTCGGGGTCACCCTTGTCGCCGACCGGCTCTCCGCCCTGATGCTCACCCTCTCCGGCGCCGTCACCCTGATCGTCCTCGTCTACGCGCTGGGCCAGGACATGGCCGACCGCGAGGACCGCGCGCCGCTCGCCGTCTTCCACCCCGCCTATCTGGTGCTCGTGGCCGGGGTCTCCTGCACGTTCCTCGCGGGCGACCTCGTCAATCTCTACGTCGGCTTCGAGATCATGCTGATGGCGAGCTTCGTGCTCCTCACGGTGGGCGGCACCGAGCCGCGACTGCGTGCCGGATCGACCTACGTCGTCGTCTCGCTGGTGTCCTCGCTGGTGTTCCTGGCGGCGATCGCCGTCGCCTACGCGGCCGCCGGCACCGTCAACTTCGCGCAGCTGTCCGTCCGGCTGGCCGAGGTGCCCGACGGAGTGCGGATGCTGATCGAGGCGCTGCTTCTCACCGTCTTCGGCGTCAAGGCCGCCGTCTTCCCCGTCGCCGCGTGGCTGCCCGACTCGTATCCGACGGCCCCGGCGCCGATCACCGCCGTCTTCGCCGGACTCCTGACCAAGGTCGGTGTGTACTCGATGATCCGCGCCGAGACGCTGCTGTTCCCGGGAAACCACCTGTCACCCGTCCTCATGGCGATCGCGTTCGCGTCGATGCTGATCGGCATCCTGGGGGCGGTCGCCCAGACCGATCTCAAGCGACTGCTGTCGTTCACGCTGGTCAGCCACATCGGCTTCATGCTGTACGGGCTCGCGCTCGGCAGCCGGGACGGCATCGGCGGCGCCATCGTCTACACCGCGCATCACATCACCGTGCAGACGACGTTGTTCCTGGCCGCCGGGTTGCTGGAGAAGCGGTACGGAACGACGGAGCTGACCCGGCTCGGTGGCGCCGCGCGCACCGCTCCCCTGATCGCGGTGCTGTGGTTCGTCCCCGCCATGAACCTCGCGGGGATCCCACCGCTGTCGGGTTTCCTCGGCAAGCTCGGCCTCATGCGCGCGGGCGCCGCCGACGGGGGAGTCGACGCGTACGTCCTGCTCGGTGCGGTGGCCGTCACCAGCGTGCTCACCCTGTACGTGATGGCGAAGGTGTGGAACCTCGCCTTCTGGCGTGCGGAACCCGCACCGCTGCCCGCGGAGGGAGTGGTGCTCGAGGACTCCGACGAGGACGAGGAGGGGCCGGTCGTCCCCGCCGGGCGAGCCGGCGGGGGCGCGACGCCCACCGGCGTCTGCGTCCGCACCACCACCCGAATCCCCCACGTCATGACCAGCGCGACAGCGGGTGCCGTGGCGCTGGGACTCGCCTACACGGTGCTCGCCACACCGCTGACCGGGGTGGCCGACCGGTCAGCCAGCGAACTCCTCGCCCGCGCGCCCTACATCGAGGCGGTGCTCCACCCGTGATCCCCCCTGTCCCGAGGACTCCCCGCGGGCGGCGCCTCGACGTGCCGTTGATCGCCTGGCTCACCGTGATCTGGATGCTGCTGTGGTCGGGGCCCACCTGGGGCAACCTCGTCAGCGGCGTGTTCGTCTCCGTCGCGCTGTGCCTCGTCTTCCCGCTGCCGCCCGTCGAACTCGACCTGCGGCTGCGGCCCGTCGGGATTCTCCGGCTGGCTGGATACCTCCTGTACGACATGGTGTCCTCCAGCATCACGGTGACGCTGCGGTCCCTCAGCGGGAGCCGGCGGCTGCGCCCGGCCGCGGTGATCGCGGTGCCGCTGCGCTGCCGCACCGACCTGATGATCGCGGCGACCGCGGTCTCCGTCTCCTGCGTGCCCGGCGGTGCCCTGGTCGAGGTGAACGGCGCCACCGCGACGCTGTTTCTGCACGTGTCAGAGGCCGATGATCCCGGGAGGGTGGAACGGACCCGTCGCGACGTGTGGCGTCTCGAAGCTCTGGCCGTCCGGGCCTTCGGCACGCGCGCCGAGATCGACCGGGTCGGCGCGAACCTCGCACGAGAGGAGCCCGGTTCGTGACCGAGGCGAGTGACATCCTGCTCAACGCCGCCCTGGGGGTGATCCTGCTGGCGGGTGCGTTGCTGCTGATCCGCATCTGGCTCGGGCCCTCGATGCTCGATCGGGCCATCGCGATCGATGTGGTGGCGGCCCTGATCGTCGCCGGGATCGGGGTGCACGCGGCCTCCACCCGCACCCGCTACTACCTGTCGATCATGCTGGTGATCGCGTTTCTTGGCTTCACCAGCTCGGTCGGCATCGCCCGCTTCATCGCGGTGCGCGACCGCCCCGAGCCCGAGGCGCACCCGTGAACACCTGGTACGAGGTGGCCGATCTCGTCGGCTCGTTGTTGTTGCTCGCCGGCGCCGTGGTCGCCCTCTCGGGCGTCATCGGACTGCTGCGGCTGCCGGACGTCCTCGCCCGTTCCAGTGCCGCGACCAATCCGCAGACGCTGGGCATTCTGCTGCTCACGGTCGGGGTGGCGCTGCGGCTGCGGTCGTGGGTCGACGCGGGCACGCTCGCACTGGTGGTCTTCTTCCAGTTGCTGACCAGCCCGGTCGCCGCCCATCTGGTGGCTCGGGTCGCCTACCGCACCGGGCAGAGGGGGGATGGTGTGCTGCTGCGCGACGATCTGGCAGGGCAGGGACGCGGAGCCGCAGGCGGTGACGGGCCGGAACCGGATGGATCCGGGACCGGGCGATCCGGATGAGCCGGCCCCGCGAGGGCGGGGCGCCCCACGGGGGACCCCCATACCCTGGCAGTGTCGAGCTGTTCAGAGAGGACGGCCAGGGGGCGGCAGCCTGGGATCACCACCTGCGCGAACAATCAGTCACCTGGTACGTCGGGGGCTGGTGGCGGTGAGGTGATGGTGAGCTTACTGACGCCAGGTCGGGGCCGTGTCTTTCGGAGCCGCCCGAGCGCATAGATCGCGAGCATGACGACGAGCACGAGGTTGGGCAGCATCCCGAGAACCGCGGCCAGGTTGAGGTGCCAGCGGGACGTGTAACCCTGGTCACCGGCGACGTGGATTGTCGAACCGTCGGCCAGCCGATCGCGCCCAGCGTCAACGCGGACCGTTCCCGTCTCGCCGTCTTCGGCGCGCCAAGAGACCTCGCAGTGCGAGGGACCATAAGCCAGGCCCCCCGGTGATTCGACGCAGTCGCTCACGGAGACCACCGTCGCCCGTTCCGTGAAGGGGTAGTGGATCGCGGCCCAGTCGTTCATCCACAAGAATCCCAGGGTCGCACTGACCCAGACCGCCGTGATGCTCAGCCACATGCCCAGTCGAGCGAGCGGTGTCCGCTGTCTCGTCGTCATGGCGTTCGTATCCCCCCGTGCACGCCACCGTAGGCCCGCACATGCCGAGGCCCATACCGTGCCGGCCGATGGGCATCGACTGACCGCGCACACGACGAAGGCCCCCGGTCGCCAGTCGGCCCGAGACTCCGCGCACATGGCGGAAGGCGAGCGCAACGAGGGCCTGTCCCGGCGATCTCGTGGTCAGGCCTTGACCTCAAGTGCGCTTGAGGTCTCAGAGTGATCTTCATGGACACCGAAACCGCAGATATCAAAGCCATCGAGCAGGTCGTCACCACGGTCGAGCGCGCTCAGCGCGCCAAAGACGTCGAAGGGTTCCTCGCACTCTTCCACCCCGACGCCCTCTGGACGACCGGCCACGGCAGGGTTCTCATCGGCTTCGACTCGATCGCCGAGTTCACCCGCGCCGTGCTGCCCGCAGCCAGCTGGGACGGTGAGGTCACCTACGAGGCAGTGCACACGCAATTCCTGCGGCCCGACGTCGCGGCCGTCAAGGTTCGGCAGGTCTATCACTCGCCACAGGGCGACACAGAAGGCGCTCCGCTCTATGTCATGACGAAGCAGGACGACGGGAGGTGGCTGCTGCACGCGTGCCAGAACACCGAAGTGCGGGAGGTCGAGTAGAACCCGAACAATCATGTGACTGGTTCATGTTCGGCTCGTGCTCCTGAGCATGGCGCGGGGTGAACTGACGGACGCGGAGTGGGAGCGGCTGCGGCCGACGCCGCTGGTGAAACCGACTGGGACATCGCGGTGGACTCCACCATTGTGCGGGCCTATCACCATGCGGCCGGCGCTCGAAACGACCCGTCGCCGGCCCTTGCGTCAGAGGGGGCAGAAGAAGGCGAACACCGGGCCGAGCCCTCATGGCAGAGCCTGCTCGCCCGCCTGGTGGAGGTGGTGCGGCGTACAGGCCGACTCGTCCGCCGCCCCTGCGTTTTCGCAGGCCAGAGTGGTTCTGCAGCCGTTCCCGTGGTGGCCGGGGAGTTGCGGACGACGGCCCGGAGTTCGCCGCCGGCCTCTCCTTCGACGGTGATGTCCACGGCCGCGCCCGGGGCGTGTTCGGCGGCGTTGGTCAGTCCTTCCTGGACGATCCGGTAGCAGGTTCGGCCGATGACGTCCGACGGCGTTCCCGTCACGGTGGCGTCGAGCGTGACGTCCATCCCGGACGCGCGGGCGTCGGTCACCAGCTCCGGAACCTGGTCGAAGAACGGTTGCGGTGGTTCCGGCTGGTCCGGGTCGACGCGGAGCACACCGAGGATGTCGGCGATGCCGCGGACCAGCGTGCGGTGCTGCTCGGCCGTGAGATCGCCGCGGTGGTCGAGCACCCCGGCCCGCATGGCGACCGCGCCCACGGCCACCGCGATCCCCGCGGGCCGGCCGGGCCCGCGACCGGGTAGAGCCCGGGCGCGAACTGTGTCGAGCCCAGCGCCAGCAGTGCCGCGCCGGTGGCGAGGGCCGACGCGGCGGAGGCGAGCGCGACCGCCATGGTGACGGCGAGCGGAAGCGCCGTCAGGCACCCCAGGGCGACCAGCGGGTCGCCGAACTCCCACCAGGCTCCCGGCCCGGTCGCCCGCTCCCGCGCCAGCAGCACCCCGGTGGAGAGCCAGAAGGGCACGCCTGTGGCGGCGGCCGCCGCCAGCCGCCCCGCCTGTTGCCACCCTCCGAGCCGTGGCGCCGCCTCCGCGTTCACCCGATCAGTGTCGCGACCGTCTGCGGCCGGCGAATCAGATCAGAGGACGGCGCCCCTTCGACCGAAGTCGAACCGCCACCTCGACCTGGGGCGAGGCCGGTTCGAGCCGCCGGGCCGATGTGCCCGCGGCGCCCGTTGGCCAGACTCGCATCCGTATCGGGAGAGCCGGCCACGAGGCCGAGGGACCCACCCCCACACCCCTGAAGAGAACACCAGATGCGCAGAAGCCTGTCCTCCCTCGCCCTCGCCGCCGCGGCGGTGGCGGTGACCGCGATACCCGGGGTGTCGGCGGCGACCCCCGTCCCGGTGACGGTGACGCCGGAGACCGTGGAGTGGGGCTCGTGCCCGGAGGAGGTGGCCACACCACGCCTGGAGTGCGGGACGCTCGACGTCCCGCTTGACTACCGGGATCCGGACGGCCGGCAGATCGAGATCGCCGTCTCCCGGCTGGCGAGCGAGAACCCGTCGCGGCGCCGGGGCGTGTTGCTGACCAATCCGGGCGGCCCCGGCCTCACGGGCCTTGCTACCCGGCCATCCTCGCTTACGCGGGGCTGCCGCAGGAGGTGCTCGACTCCTACGACGTGATCGGCTTCGACACGCGGGGGGTGGGCCACAGCACGCGGGTGACCTGCGACCTGACGCCTGAGCAGCAGCAGCGGCTTGAGGCCTTCCCTGCCTACGCGCGCACCGCGGCTGACGTCTCACGGGAGGCGGGGTACGCGCGGACCGTCGCCGAGCGGTGCGCCACCTCGTCGACGGCGTGGATGCTGCCGCACACCACCACCGCGAACGTCGCGCGCGACATGGACCGGATCAGGGCGGCGCTGGGCGAGCGGCGGGTGTCGTACCTGGGCGGTTCCTACGGTTCCTATCTCGGCGCGGCGTACGCGACGATGTTCCCCGAGCGCGGCGACCGGATCGTGCTCGACAGCAACCTGGGTCCCGGCGGCTACGACGTGACGGCCCTGCGGAGGTTCGGTCTCGGGTTGCAGGAGCGGTTCCCGGACTTCGCGGCGTTCGCGGCAGCGCGTCCCGAGTACGGTCTCGGCAGCACGCCCGAGGAGGTGACCGCGACGTTCTTCGAGCTCGCGGAGCGGTTGGACGAGGAGCCGGCCGACGGCGTCGACGGGACGCAGTTCCGAGGGCTCACCTTCGACCGCCTCTACAGCGACGCGCAGCTGCCCGAGCTGGCCGAGGCCTGGCGGGCGCTGGACGCGGGTCAGGCCCCGCCGCCGCCGGCGCCGATCGCGGACGTGGAGAACCTCATCTCCGCGCAGCTGTACCTGACCTGTGCCGACTCGCGCTGGCCGGACTCGGTTCGGGAGTACCAGCGGAACGTCGCGCACGACCGGCTGAGGTATCCGATGCTGGGCGGGTCATCGGCCAACATCGGGCCGTGCGCGTTCTGGCCGACCGAGGGGATCGAACCGCCGCTGGAGATCGGCGACCGGGGCCCGTCGAACGTGCTCATGGCGCAGAACGAGCGTGACCCGTCGACGCCGCTGGCCGGCGCCAGGGAGCTGCGGCGGGCGTTGGGGGGCCGGGCCATCATGGTGACGGCCGACCAGGGCGGGCACGGCGTCTACCCGTTCGGCGCCAACACCTGCGCCAACGACGCGGTGACGACGTTCCTGACCACCGGGGACCGCCCCGCGCGTGACCTCGCCTGCCCGGCCGAACCGAACGAGTAGGTGGGCGGGAAGCCGTGGTCGGGTAGGACGCGTGGCTACCCGGCGAGTGCTGCGGCGGAGAGGCCCCAGAGGCGGGCGGCGTGGTCGGCGTCGAGCGCGTGGCGACGCCGCCGGCCTCGTGCTTCGCGAGCGGTTCCGGGTCGACCTGGCGCATGGCCTCGGCGAGGCGTGGCCGACCGCGACCTACTGGGAGAAACCAGGGAACTTCGACCGCCGAACGCCGACCGTCCCCGAGGAGTGGATGACCGACCACCTCATGGACGTCTCCGGAAGCTCACAGACGCATGACCCGACCCGGTGACGCGCGGCGGCGCACCCCCCGGCCGTCAACCTCGCCCCGCCCGGGTGCCCCGAAAGGGCGAGGAAGTCGGCGAACTGGCCTGGTTTCCGGCAGGTTGTCGCCGCCCCGCTCCTACGCTGCCGGCGTGATCCTCCCCACTGAACCCATTGGCAGCATCCCCCGCTCCGCCGAACTGCTCAACGCGATGGCCGCCCACGTAACCGGGCAGCTGGCCGACGCCGAGTTCGCGTCGTACCGGGAGAAGGCCGTCCGCGAGACCGTCGAGGCCCTGGAGGCGCTGGGCTCGCCGGTGGTGACCGACGGCGAGCAGGGCAAGCCGAGTGCTCTGACCTATCCGATCGAAGGGGCGGAGAACCTCTCCGCCGACGGGGTCGTCATCCCCTTCGCCGACGGCCACCAGCGGCAGCTGCCGTGCCTCACCTCCGGTCCCTTCCGCTACCTGACCCGCGCCGAGGAGTATCTGCGCGCGGCGCGGCGACACGCGAAGGTGCCGGTGAAGCAGGCGGTCGTCGCCCCGTCCGCGCTGAGCCTGCTCTACCCGCCCAACGGGATCGCCGGCTACTCACGCGAGGCCTTCCTCGACGACCTGGCCGCCGAGGCGGAGGCGGACATCCGCGGCTGCCTGGACGCCGGCGCCCACGTCGTCCAACTGGACTTCACCGAGGCCCGCCTGTCGCTGAAGCTCGACCCCAGCGGCGGAGTGCTGCGGGAGTTCGTCGAGCTCAACAACCAGGTGCTGGCGCGCTTCACCGAGGCCGAACGCGCCCGGATCGGCGTCCACTCAGGACCGGGCGCCGACCACGACTCCACCCACAGCCTGGACGTCGACTACGCGGAACTGCTCCCCGAGCTGTTCCGGCTGACAGTGGGCAACTTCTACCTCCAGCTGGCCAGCGAGTCGGACCCGGATCGCGTCCTCCGCGTCATCGCCGACCAACTGCGCCCCGGCATCCGGGTGTTCGTGGGGGTGACCGACCCGATCGACCCGCGGGTCGAGACCCCGGAGGAGGTCCGCGACCGCGTCCTGCGCGCCGCCCGTTACCTTCCGGTCGACCAGCTCGGCACCTGCGACGACAGCGGATTCGCCCCCTTCGCCGACGACCGCTCCACCTCGCGCGAGACCGCCTTCGCCAAGATCCGCGCCCGCGTCGAGGGCACCGCGCTCGCCGCGGGCCTCCTGGGCGCCGGGGAACCGACCACCGTCGGAGCGCTCCGCGACTAGGACGTGTCCTGTCGATCGTGTGGCTGGTTCGCGTGCTGCTCGTTGATGTGGACGTGGAGCGGGGTGGTCTGAGGGATGCCGAGTGGGAACGGCTGCGGCCGTTCCCGCCGGTCAGCAACGGGCGTTGTGGCCGGTGGCGGGATCTGCCCGAACGGTTCGGTCCGTGGAAGACGGTCTGTGAACGCCACTGCCTGGGCGAAGCGCCGTGGCAGAGCTTGGTCGCCCGCCTGGTGGGCCCTGGTGTCCTAGGCCAGACACCAGCCGCAAGGTAGCGGAGTGAGCACGTGATCGCCGTCGTGGCGGCCTTCTCATCGTGCTCGTGCAGGTGGAGGCCATGGACAGCATGGACTCGTCGGTGACGCCCGCTCCGCCGACGGCGACGCCGGAGGAGCGTATCTCTCCGGCGAGTTTGACCGCGGCCTCCAACTCCGGGCGCTTGGTGGCACGGTGGAGATCTTCTCCGAGAAGACGCGCGTCACTCCGGCCTCGGCGAGGGAGTCCAGCTGCGGGTCCAGGGACTGCCGGGCGGTCGAAGCTCGGGTCTACCCGAGGCGGACGTGCCCGACCGGTGTGGCGCCAGCGCTGGCCGGCCGGGGCAGCTCGGTCCGCACCGACCCCGGCTTGCGTACGGCGGGGGTCGGCACGCCGCGTAGGTGGGGTCTGTCAAACGAGTGGCTCTGTTCCGTAGTCGGTGGTGACGGTAAGTCCTCGTCATCGGAGGAGGATGCGGTGGCGGAGGAGGTCGAATCCTGCTCGGCCGTGCATCTG
>NZ_JBHXFJ010000073.1:11179-38061 GCF_042722465.1 Streptomyces sp. NPDC127098 | reverse complement strand
GCCGGGGGGGGCGAGGAGTAGCCCCCCCCCCGCGTGGTTCTACGGCCCCGCCGCCGGCGGGGCCGTAGAACCACGCGGGACGAGCTCGACGGGCAGCACCGCGCTGGCGCACGGTTCGCCGCGCAGGGCGGCGAGCAGCGCCCGCATGCCCGTCGCGCCGAGCTCCTCGGCCGGCAGCCGCACCGTTGTCAGCTCCGGCTCGAGCGCGATCCCCAGGGTCAGGTCGTCGAATCCGGTGATCGACACGTCCTCCGGGACCCGGAGCCCCAGTCGCCTGGCCGCCTTGTAGGCACCCGCAGCCAGCAGGTCGTCGTCGCACACCAGGGCCGTGGGCCGGGGCGTGTGGGCGGTCAGCGCACGCTCGGCCGCCCGCAGCCCGCCCTCGATGGTGAGCGACGCCCGCTCGGTGGCCACCAGGCCGGCGTTCGGCGCCCCGGCCAGCCGGTCGGCCAGCTCCCTCGCCCGGACGGCGAAGGTCCAGGAGTCCACGTCCGCCGCCAGATGGCAGAACCGGCGGTGGCCGAGGGCCAGCAGATGCCCGGCGACCAGCCGCGTCGCCTCGGCGATGTCGGGGTTGACGGTGCCCGCCGCGGCGCCTCGACCCGGCTCGCTGTCCAGCATCACCAGCGGCAGTCCCTCCCCGCTCAGCGCCGCCAGGGCCTCGGCGGCCATCGAGGACGCGAGCACGCCGGCCAGCGAGACGCTGGCCGAGGCGAAGGGGTCGCGGGCCGGCAGGACGACCTCGGGGGAGTGGTAGAGCACGAGGCCGACGTCCTCCTCGCCGGCCACCCGGGCGGCACCCGCGTGCACCCGCGCGAAGAACTCGTTGGTGAGCGCCGGCACCACGATCAGCACCGTCCTGCTGCGGCCGAGCCGCAGGCTGCGCGCGGCCAGGTTGGGCCGGTACGCCAGCTCGCGCGCCGCGGCGCGCACCGCCTCGACGCGCGCCGGCGACACCCGGCCGCGCCAGCGGTCGCCGAGCACCAGCGAGACCGTCGCCTGGGAGACCCCGGCCCGCCGCGCCACGTCCCGGCTGGTCGGCCGGTCCGGCCTCCCCGTGCTGTCGCTCACCCGCCGTGCTCCGCTCACATCCGACCGGGACCCACTCTCCCGGAGTGCCGCAATCGTACGTAGACTCAGCGGCGTTATACGTAACACGTGCGGAGGGTGCGGGCATGGCCATGGGATATCTGGAGCTGCTGCGGGCGCGTCACGTGGCCCGGTTGCTCGTCGGCACGCTGGTCGGCCGGCTGCCCAACGCCACCGCCGGGCTCGGCATCGTGCTGTTCATCCGCGCCGAGGGCGGTGGCTACGCGCTGGCCGGTGCCCTGGCGGCCGCCTACGGAGTGGCCAACGCCGTGGGGCAGCCGCTGCTCGGCCGGCTCGTCGACCTCCACGGGCAGCCCCGGGTGCTGCTGCCCTCGGCCGTGCTCTCCGCGCTCGGCATGGTGCTGCTCGCCGCGGCCGGCACCGATCCCGTCGCCCTGGCCTTCGCCGGCGCCCTGCTCGCCGGCCTCGCCACCCCGCCGCTGGAGGGCGCGCTGCGGGCGCTGTGGCCCAGCGTGCTCTCCGGTGAGGGCCGGGTGCAGCGGGCCTACGCGCTCGACGCGGTGGCCCAGGAGGTCATGTTCACCGCGGGACCGCTCGTCGTGACGCTGGTCGTCGCGCTCTGGTCGGAGACCGCGGCACTGCTGGTGATCAACGCCCTCGGTCTGCTGGGCGCGTTGGTCGTGGCGGCCTCCGGGCCCTCCAGGCGCTGGCGCGGGGCCCGGCGCGAGGCGCACTGGCTCGGCGCACTGCGCTCGCCGGGGCTGCTCGCGCTGCTCGGTGGCTTCTTCTTCGTGGGGGTGGCCCTGGGCTCCATCTCGGTGGCCGCCGTGGCCTACGCGGACGCCCGCGGCGACGAGTTGATCGCCAGCTACCTGCTCTCGGCGCTGAGCGCCGGGGCCCTGGTCGGCGGGCTCGGCTACGGCGCCGTCGCGTGGGCCGGCGCCCCCGAACCCCGGCTGCGGCTGCTGCTCGCCGGGCTCGCCGTCGGCTACCTGCCGCTGGCCCTGGCGCCGCCCTCGGTGCCGCTGATGACCCTGCTCGCCGGGCTCGCGGGGATCTTCCTCGCGCCGGCCCTGGCCTGCTCGTTCGTCGTCATCGACCGGCAGGCCCCGGTCGGCACGGTCACCGAGGCGTTCTCCTGGCTGGTGACCATGTTCGGCGTCGGCGCCGCCCTCGGGCAGGCGGTGGTCGGCCCGGTGATCGAATGGGGCGCGGAGGCCGCCGGGTTCGGCGTCACGGCGGCCGCCGGCGTCCTCGCGCTCCTCGTGGTCACCGCCACCCGGCGCGTTCTCGCAGCTCCCGAGGGTTCGCCGAACGGGAGCGACGGGCCCGTGGAATCGCAAAATGATCGAAACGCCGCACTCGAACCCGGTTTCAGAACCGGGCATCAGGCGTAATGTTCACTCATGGATCGCCGAATCTTCGGGCTGGAGAACGAGTACGGCGTCACCTGCACGTTCCGAGGCCAGCGTCGGCTGTCCCCGGACGAGGTGGCCCGCTATCTCTTCCGCCGCGTCGTGTCCTGGGGGCGCAGCAGCAACGTTTTCCTGCGCAACGGCGCGCGGCTGTATCTGGATGTCGGTTCGCACCCCGAGTACGCCACGCCGGAGTGTGACAACGTCGTCGAGCTCATCACGCACGACAAGGCGGGTGAGCGCATCCTGGAGGGTCTGCTCGTCGACGCCGAGCGCCGGCTGCACGAGGAGGGCATCGCCGGCGACGTCTACCTGTTCAAGAACAACACCGACTCCGCCGGCAACTCCTACGGCTGCCACGAGAACTACCTGGTGGCCAGGCACGGGGAGTTCTCCCGGCTGGCCGACGTGCTGATCCCGTTCCTCGTCACCCGCCAGCTGATCTGCGGCGCGGGCAAGGTGCTCCAGACGCCGCGCGGCGCCGTGTTCTGCGTCAGCCAGCGCGCGGAGCACATCTGGGAGGGCGTGAGCTCGGCCACCACCAGGTCGAGGCCCATCATCAACACGCGCGACGAGCCGCACGCCGACGCCGAGCGCTACCGCCGGCTGCACGTCATCGTCGGCGACTCCAACATGTCCGAGACGACCATGCTGCTCAAGGTCGGCGCCACCGACCTGGTGCTGCGCATGATCGAGGCAGGCACGGTGATGCGCGACCTGACCCTGGAGAACCCGATCCGGGCCATCCGCGAGGTCAGCCACGACATCACGGGCCAGCGCAAGGTCAGGCTGGCCACCGGGCGCGAGGCGTCCGCGCTCGAGATCCAGCAGGAGTACTACGAGAAGGCGCTCGACTTCTGCGAGCGCCGTGGCATGCGCACCGGTCTCACCGAGCAGGTGCTCGAACTGTGGGGCCGGGCCCTGGAGTCCATCCGCAGCCAGGAGCTCGACAAGATCAACACCGAGATCGACTGGGTGATGAAGTACCAGCTGATCGAGCGGTACCGGGCCAAGCACAACCTGACCATGTCGCACCCGAGGGTCGCGCAGATAGACCTCGCGTACCACGACATCCACCGCCGCCGTGGCCTGTACTACCTGCTGGAGCGCAAGGGCCAGGCCCAGCGGATCTGCAACGACCTGAAGATCTTCCAGGGCAAGTCGGTGCCCCCGCAGACGACCAGGGCCCGGCTGCGCGGCGACTTCATCCGCCGTGCCCAGGAGCAGCGTCGGGACTTCACCGTCGACTGGGTGCACCTGAAGCTCAACGACCAGGCGCAGCGCACGGTGCTGTGCAAGGACCCGTTCCGGTCGGTCGACGAGCGGGTGGAGAAGTTGATCGCCGGGATGTGACGGCGCGTGTCGGGGTGGGCCGCCCGGGTGGTGGCGCCCGAGGCCGTAGGGTGGGGTGGGACCAGCGGGTCCCACCCCGACCGTGCCTACCCGAGTTGGACTCATGATCCCCACCACCAAGCGAGTGCGCCGCATCGTCGCGGTGCTGGCCGTCCCGGCCATCCTGTTGCCCGTGGCCGCCTGCGGCTCCGAGGACGACGGCTCCGGATCCTCGGGGGCCAGCGGCCCGGTCGCCACCGTGTCGGGCCAGCCCGGCGAGCAGCCGGAGATCACCGTCGAGGAGGACGCGGCCGCCGGTGACGAGACCGTGTCCCAGGTGATCGACGAGGGGGACGGCG
The DNA here is from genome assembly GCF_042722465.1 of Streptomyces sp. NPDC127098. NCBI lineage: Bacteria > Bacillati > Actinomycetota > Actinomycetes > Kitasatosporales > Streptomycetaceae > Streptomyces > Streptomyces sp. NPDC127098. The sequence continues at coordinate 33,905 of NZ_JBHXFJ010000073.1, read as the reverse complement.
CGGAGGTCCAGGAGGGGGACTTCGTTCGGGTGAATGTCGTCGGCCGGACCATCCAGGGCGACGTGGAGCTGATCAACACCTGGAAGAGCGCCTCGGGCGACGAGCTGGCCACCGAGGAGGAGGGCCCGCGTCCGCAGGTCATCGTGCAGGCCGGCACCGAGTCCGCGCTCCCCGCCGTCGCCACCGAGCCGCTGATCGGCCAGACCGTGGGCAGCCGGATCCAGGTCGAGGGCAACTCCGTCGACATGCTGGGCGCCGCGGCGCAGCAGGGCGGCATCCCCGAGGACGACGGGATCGTGTGGGTCTTCGACATCGCCGGCGCGGTCAGCGTCGACCCGGAGGCCGCCGCCGAGGGCGAGCAGGCCCCGGTCGAGGAGGGCATGCCCGAGGTCGAGGCCGCGGCGGGCGAGCCCGCGACCATCACCGTCCCCGAGGGGGAGGACCCGCCGGCCGAGCTGCGGGAGCAGGTGCTGATCGAGGGCGACGGCCCCGAGGTCACCGAGGGCCAGGCGCTGGTCGTGCAGTACACCGGCGTCATCTGGGACAGCGGTGAGCAGTTCGACTCGTCCTGGGACCGGGAGAGCGCCTCCGCCTTCCAGATCGGCACCGGCCAGGTCGTCCAGGGCTGGGATCAGGGCCTGGTCGGCAAGCACGTCGGCGACCGGGTGCTGCTGGTGATCCCGCCGGACCTGGGCTACGGCTCCGAGGATCGGGGCGGCATCCCCGCCGACTCCACGCTGGTCTTCGTCGTCGACATCGTCGGCGCGGCCTGACACCCACCGCGCGTGCCCGAGCGGCCGGTGTGCGTGCCGGCCGCTCGTTCACGTCCGAACGCGGTTTTCCCTAGCAAAGGACGATGGAGGGGTATTCACGTGAACACCGACAAGCCCGAGGTCGACTTCCCGGGCGGCGAGCCGCCGGCCGACCTGGAGATCAAGGACATCTGGCAGGGTGACGGGCCGGTCGCCGAGGCGGGCGCCGAGGTCTCCGTGCACTACGTGGGCGTCTCCTTCAGCACCGGTGAGGAGTTCGACGCCAGCTGGAACCGCGGCGCGCCGCTGACCTTCCAGCTCGGCGCCGGCCAGGTCATCCCCGGCTGGGACCGGGGCGTGCAGGGTATGCGCGTCGGCGGCCGGCGACAGCTGATCATCCCGCCGCACCTGGCCTACGGCGACGCCGGGGCGGGCGGTGGCCGGATCGCGCCGGGCGAGACGCTGATCTTCGTCTGCGACCTGGTCTCGGTCTGATCCCCGCAGGGGGTACCGTGGGCCCATCCCCGAACGGACCAGCGCGGTCCAAACCGGGGGTGGGCCCACGGTGTTGAAGAGGGAGGGCGGCGCTTCGATGGCGATTGCCAAGGCCGAGCGACTGATGAACCTTGCGCTGTGCCTGCTCGGCAGCGGCCGCCCGCTGACCAAGCGGGACCTCCGCTCCTCCATCGAGGCCTACCTGGAGGTCGGCTCCGAGGACGCCTTCAACCGCATGTTCGAGCGCGACAAGGACGACCTGCGCGAGCTCGGCATGGTGATCGAGACGGTCGAGAGCATCGACGGCGAGGTCGGCTACGTGGCACGCCGCGACCGCAACCAGCTGCCGCCGGTCACGCTGGACGCCGAGGAGGCCGCCGCGCTCGGCCTCGCGGCCCGCGTCTGGCAGCAGGCCAGGCTGGCCGGCGCGGCCAGCGGCGCGCTGCAGAAGCTGCGCGCCGCGGGGATGCCGCTCGGTGCCGAGGAGGGCGAGGCGTACAGCGCCCTCGAACCCCGGGTGCCGGCCGGCGAGGCCGCCTTCGAGCCGCTGATGCTCGCCTGCCGCGACCGTCGCCCGGTCACCTTCGACTACCGCAAGTCCAACGCCGCGCATGCCGAGACCCGGCAGGTCGAGCCCTGGGCCCTGGAGTGCTGGCGCGGCCACTGGTACCTGGCCGGCTGGGACCGGGACCGCGGCGCCGAGCGGGTCTTCAGGCTCTCCCGGATCACCGGCCGCGTCAGGTCGCGCTCCGGCGCCTTCACCGCCCCCGTGCCCGACCAGGTCGCGGTGCGCGGCAGCGTGGCCCGCTGGGCGGGCGAGGAGGCCACCGGGCAGGCCAGGATCAGGCTGCGGGCCGGCTCCGGCTACCCGCTGCGGGCCCGGGCGAGCCGGGTGACGGCCGGGGCCGCCGGGCCCGACTGGGACGAGCTCGAGATCCCCTACGGCCACGGCCTGGGTGCCTGGCTCGCCGAGTTCGGACCCGACGTGATCGTGCTCGAGCCCGCCGAGCTGCGGGCCGACGTGGTGGACCGGCTGCGGGCGGTCGCCAAGGGCTAGCGCCCGAGGCGTGGCGAAGGCGTAAGGAGAGGCACAGACTATGGCGACCACCGCCATCGACCGGACCAGGCGGATGCTGTCCCTGGTCACCTATCTCCGCGAGCGCCCGGGGGCCCGGGTGGCCGAGGTGGCACGGGCGTTCGGGATCACCGAGGAGGAGCTGATCTCCGACCTCCAGGTGCTGCCCATGTGCGGCACCAGCTTCCGTGGCGGGGACCTGCTCGACATCGACACCGACGGCGAGCACATCTGGTGGTACAACGCGGAGGCCGTCGGTTCCGGTACCGGCCAGCCGCTGCGGCTCGCCGCCGACGAGGCCACGGCCCTGCTGGTCGCGGCCCGCGCGGTGGCGACGCTGCCGGGGCTGCGCGACGGCGACCGGGACGCCCTGCTGCGCGCCACGGCCAAGCTGGAGGCGGCCGCGGGCGAGAGCGCGGGCGCCAGCTCGCGGCTCTCGGTCACCTTCGAGGCCGAGGGCGGCGTCTTCGCGGACGTGGACCGGGCCATAACGGAGCGCCGCAGGCTCCGGATCCGCTACTACTCGCCGGGCCGGGACGAGCTCACCGACCGGGAGATCGACCCGATCCGGCTCTTCGCGGTCGGCCACACCTACGTCGAGGCGTGGTGCCGGCGCTCCGAGGCCAGGCGTACCTTCCGGCTCGACCGGGTGGCCAGGATCGAGCTGCTCGACACGCCGGCCGACCCGCCGCCCGTCGAGCCGCGTGACCTCAGCGAGGGCCTGGTGCAGCCGTCCCCCACCGACCCCGAGGTGGTCGTCGAGGTGGGCCCGGGCGGCCGCTGGGTCGCCGAGTACTACCCGCACGACACCGCGGAGGAGCTGCCGGACGGCGGGCTGAGGGTGACGCTGCGCACCCCCGATCCGGCCACGCTGCGTCGGCTCGCGCTGCGCCTCGGCGGGGACGGCCGGATCGTCTCCCCGCCGGAGCTGGCGGACAGCGCCAGGCGCGCCGCCCGCGACGCGCTGGTGCGCTACGAGGAGATCGGGGAGGCGGCCTAGTGTTCTGGCCGATGTTCCAGCTGGTCCTGGCGTTCCTCGGGGTCGCGGTGCTCGGGGTGCTCGCGGTCCTGGTGGGGGTCGAGGTGCGTCGGTTCGCGAAGGCCGTGGGGGACGGCAGCGAGCGGATCAGCCGGGCCGCGGACGACCTGGAGCGGGCCGCGGCACCCCTGGCCACCAGGGGCGGAGCGGTCAGGCGCGGCGACGGGGCGCCCGGCGGACGACAATAGGTGGTCGCGCGGGCATTGATTCGTGTTCACCCTCCCGCGTTAAGATTGCGGCACGTGTGGGACCGTGGGGAAATATCCGCGTCCGGCACGGCAAGGCTTCAGCAAGAAGCTCATTCCCGAATCAGAAGGTAGACGGAGAAGATTATGGGCTCGCTCTCGGTATGGCATCTCCTCGTCGTCTTCCTCGTCGTCGTGCTCGTCTTCGGATCGAAGCGCCTGCCGGACACCGCACGGTCCCTCGGCAAGTCGCTGCGCATCCTGAAGAGCGAGACCCAGGCCATGAAGAACGACGGCCGCACCGACACCGCCGGTGCCGACACGAGCACGTCCGAGCCGCAGCCCGCTCCGCGGACCATCCAGGCTGCCCCCGGCGACGTGGCCAGCTCGCGCCCCGTCGAGGAGCCCGGGCGTACGACGCAGCCCTGATGCCGCAGGCGGTATCCAAGGCAGGACCGAGGTTCCAAGGCGGCCGGCGCGGTTCCGGCTGCCCTACGAGATGAGGACGTGGGGTGCCCAAGGCCGCACAGAAAAAGGTGAAGGACCCCGAGGGGCGGATGCCGCTCACCGAGCACCTGCGTGAGCTGCGCAACCGGCTCGGCATCTCGGTCGCGGCGATCCTGGTCGTCACCATCGCGTCCCTGGTGTTCGCCAAGGACATCATGGACTTCCTCACCGCGCCGGTGCCGCTCTGCGACGACCAGAGCGACCCGGACGCCGCCGCGCACCGCTGCGCCGTGCTCGCGCAGAACGGCCTGACGTCGCCGTTCGCCACCTACTTCCGGGTCTCCCTGCTGGTGGGTGTGATCGCCGCCTCGCCGATCTGGCTCTACCAGTTCTGGGCCTTCATCGCGCCCGGCCTCCACCGGAACGAGAAGAAGTACAGCCGCGCCGTGGTCAGCGTCGGCGTCCCGCTCTTCCTCACCGGTTGCTACTTCGCCTACTGGCTGCTGCCGCGCGCCATCCCGGTGCTGCTGAGCTTCAGCGCCAACGACGCGACCAACTTCGTCTCCGTCGAGGAGGTCCTCGACATCACCATCCGGCTGGCGCTGGCCTTCGGCCTCTCCTTCGAGCTGCCGCTGGTGCTGGTGATGCTCAACATCGGCGGCGTCCTCTCGGGGAAGCGGATGCTCAGCTGGTGGCGCTGGATGGTGGTGGGCATCGCCGTCTTCGCGGCCGCGATCACGCCGACCGACCTGATGTCGATGATCGCGCTCCAGGTGCCGGTCACCGCCCTCTACTTCATCGCCTGTGGCATCGCGCTCTTCAACGACCGGCGGCGCCGTCGGCGGGACGAGGAGGCGGAGCTGGCGGACGACGAGGCCTCGCAGCTGGACCTCACCCCGGCGACGATCGAGGCGCCCGAGCGGGTCAGCTCCGGCTCCCTCGACGACAACCCGCCCCGGCTGAACGGCTTCGACGACGCCACCTGAGCGGCCCCGTGGCGAGCGCTCCCGGGAGTCCGGGGGCGCACCCGAGCGGCCGTAAAAGATCACCATCCTGTCAGAGGCGGCCGGTAGGCTCGTAACCACAATGACCGATGACATGTCCCCCGCCGAGCGCTACGCCGCCGCCCGGCGGCGCGCCGCCGAGCACGCCGGCGCCCTCGGGCCGTTCCGCGAGATGTACGACTTCGATCTCGACGCGTTCCAGATCGAGGCCTGTCAGGCGCTGGAGGCCGGCAAGGGCGTGCTGGTCGCCGCCCCCACCGGCTCCGGCAAGACGATCGTGGGGGAGTTCGCCGTCCATCTGGCGCTCGCCCAGGGGCGCAAGTGTTTCTACACCACGCCCATCAAGGCTCTCTCGAACCAGAAGTTCACGGACCTGGTCAAGCGGTACGGCGCCGACCGGGTCGGGCTGCTCACCGGCGACAACAGCGTGAACTCGGACGCCCCGGTGGTCGTGATGACCACCGAGGTGCTGCGGAACATGCTGTACGCGGGCTCCCAGGCGCTGGTCGGCCTGGGCTACGTGGTGATGGACGAGGTGCACTACCTCTCGGACCGCTTCCGTGGCGCGGTCTGGGAGGAGGTCATCATCCACCTCCCTGAGTCCGTCACGCTGGTCTCGCTCTCCGCCACGGTCTCCAACGCCGAGGAGTTCGGCGACTGGCTGGACACGGTGCGCGGCGACACCCGGGTCATCGTCTCGGAGCACCGTCCGGTGCCGCTGTGGCAGCACGTGCTGGCCGGCCGGCGGATGTACGACCTGTTCGAGGAGTCCGAGCACAAGCGCGAGGTCAACCCGGACCTGCTTCGGGTGGCCCGGCTGGAGAACACCAGGTCCTGGGGCGTCAGGGACCGCGACCGCAACGGCCGGGACCGTCGGCGGGCGGCCGACCGGGAGCGGGAGCGGAGGCAGCGCTCGCGGGTCTACACGCCGAGCCGGGTCGAGGTCATCGACCGGCTCGACGCGGAGGGGCTGCTGCCCGCCATCACCTTCATCTTCAGCCGCGCGGGCTGTGAGGCCGCCGTCCAGCAGTGCCTGCACGCCGGGCTGCGGCTCAACGACGCGCCGGCCAGGGCCCGGGTGCGGGAGATCGTGGAGCGGCGCACGGCGGCCATCCCCGACGAGGACCTGCACGTCCTCGGCTACTTCGAGTGGCTGGAGGGCCTGGAGCGCGGGATCGCGGCGCACCACGCCGGCATGCTGCCGACGTTCAAGGAGATCGTCGAGGAGCTGTTCGTCCGGGGCCTGGTCAAGGCGGTCTTCGCCACCGAGACGCTGGCGCTCGGCATCAACATGCCGGCCCGCTCCGTGGTGCTGGAGAAGCTGGTCAAGTGGAACGGCGAGCAGCACGCGGACATCACCCCCGGCGAGTACACGCAGCTCACGGGCCGGGCCGGCCGGCGCGGCATCGACATCGAGGGCCATGCCGTCGTCCTGTGGCAGCGGGGCATGGACCCGGGACACGTCGCGGGGCTCGCCGGCACCCGCACCTATCCGCTGCGCTCCTCGTTCAAGCCCTCGTACAACATGGCGGTCAACCTGGTCGGCCAGTTCGGCCGGCACCGCTCGCGTGAGCTGCTCGAGACGTCCTTCGCGCAGTTCCAGGCGGACCGTGCGGTGGTCGGCATCTCACGCCAGGTCCAGCGCAACGAGACGGGTCTCGCCGGCTACCGCGAGGCGATGACCTGCCACCTGGGCGACTTCCAGGAGTACGCGCGGCTGCGGCACCGGCTCAAGGAGCGGGAGACCGAGCTGGCCAGGCAGGGCGTGGCCCAGCGGCGGGCCGCGGCGGCCAGCGCGCTCGAGCAGCTGCGGCCCGGGGACATCATCCACGTGCCGACCGGCAAGTTCGCCGGCCTCGCCCTGGTGCTCGACCCTGGTGTCCCGGCCGGCCGCAGCCCGGGGCACCGCGGCTTCGAGCACCACGACGGGCCGCGCCCGCTGGTGCTCACCGCCGAGCGCCAGGTCAAGCGTCTTGCCTCGATCGACTTCCCGGTGCCGGTCGAGCCGTTCGACCGGATGCGGATCCCCAAGTCCTTCAACCCGCGCAGCCCGCAGTCGCGGCGCGACCTGGCGTCGGCGCTGCGTTCCAAGGCCGGCCACCACGAGCCGCGCCGGCACCGCAGGCAGCGGGCCGCGGCCGCCGACGACGCCGAGATCGGGCGGCTGCGGACCGCCATCCGCGCCCACCCCTGCCATGGCTGCGCGGAGCGCGAGGACCACGCGCGGTGGGCCGAGCGCTACTACCGGCTGGAGCGGGACAACCGCACCCTGCAGCGGCGCATCGAGGGCCGCACCAACACCATCGCCAGGACCTTCGACCAGGTCTGCGCGCTGCTGACCGAGCTCGACTACCTGCGCGAGGAGGAGGTCACCGAGCACGGCAGGCGCCTCGGCCGGCTCTACGGCGAGCTCGACCTGCTGGCCAGCGAGTGCCTGCGGGAGAGGGTCTGGGAGGGCCTGGGCCCCGAGGAGCTCGCGGCCTGCGCCTCGGCCCTGGTCTACGAGGCGCGCTCGGCCGACGACGCGCCGGCGCCCGAGCTGCCCGGCGGCCGGTGCCGCCAGGCCCTGGGGGAGATGGTCAGGATCTGGGGCCGGCTGGACGCCCTGGAGGAGGAGCACCGGATCAGCCAGGCCACCGGCGTCGGCCAGCGCGAGCCAGATCTGGGCTTCGCGATGCCGGTCTTCCGCTGGGCCCACGGGCTCGGCCTCGACGAGGTGCTGCGGGACGCCGACATGCCCGCCGGTGACTTCGTCCGCTGGTGCAAGCAGGTGATCGACGTGCTCGGGCAGATCGCGGCCGCCGCCCCGCAGGACGGCACGGTGCCGGGGAACGCCCGCAAGGCGGTCGACGCGCTGTTGCGCGGGGTGGTGGCGTACAGTTCGGTGGCCTGAGGCCGGGCCGCGGCCCGGCCGCTCAGCGCCCCAGCGCGGTGAGCAGCCGGGTGAGCGAGCCCCCCAGGCCCCAGCGGGCGTCGAGGGCCTCCAGGGCCGCCGGGTCGCGCGGCGCGGTGGGCAGCGCTGGGTCGTGCACAGGGAGCTTCAGGTCGGTGACCACCCGGACGACCCGCGGCGCCACGGCCAGGTACTCCCCGGCCTCGGCGAGCCGCTTGCGCTGGGCTGGGGTGAGGGCGGCGCGCGGGTCGTCGACGGCGGCGCGGATGCCGGCCAGGTCGCCGAACCGGTCGAGGAGTCGGGCCGCGGTCTTCTCGCCGATGCCGGGCACCCCGGGCAGTCCGTCGCTCGGGTCGCCGCGGAGCACGGCCAGGTCCGCGTAGCCTGGCCCGTCCACGTCGTACTTCTCGCGCAGCGCCGCGCCGTCGAAGCCGGTCAGCGTGCTCATGCCCTTGACCGGGTAGAGGACGCGCACGCCCCGCGCGTCGTCGATCAGCTGGAAGAGGTCGCGGTCCCCGGTGACGATGTCGACCGGTCCGCTCGCGTGGGTCGCCAGGGTGCCGATGACGTCGTCGGCCTCGTGCTCGGGCACGCCGACGCGGGCGATGCCGAGCGCGTCGAGCACCGCGTGGATGACGGGTACCTGGGGCGACAGGGTGTCGGGCACGGTCTCGGTGTCCGGCTCCGCGGAGTGTTCCTCGGCCACCCGGTGCGCCTTGTAGCTGGGGATCAGGGCCACCCGCCAGGCCGGCCGCCAGTCCTCGTCGAGGCAGGCCACCAGGTCGTCCGGGCGGTGGTCGGTGACCAGCCTGGCGATGAAGTCGAGCAGGCCGCGGACGGCGTTGACGGGCGTGCCGTCGGGGGCGCGGACGGACTCCGGCACGCCGAAGTAGGCGCGAAAGTAGAGCGAGGCGGTGTCGAGCAGCATGATTCGTCGGGTCACACACCGGATCATGCCGTAAGGAGCGGGTGAGGGTTCCGGGCCCCCGACGCAAAAATAATCGTTTGATATGCTAACTATTGACGATTTCTTGACGCCGCTCAGACGCTCTCTTGACCGAGCCGTCCGGACGCCATGGAGGAACCATTCACTCGCTGACGCCCGCCCGACCCGGCCCCATCCCGCTCCTGTCCCTGTCGTGCCCCGTCCCCACCCGGCGCGGGTGATCGCATGGGACACGCCGACACCCTGCTCGCCATGGGCGGCGCCTTCGTCGCCGCCGCGTTCCTCGCCCGCCTGGGCGGCCGCATAGGCCTGCCCACGATCCCCCTGTTCATCCTGGCCGGCATACTCCTCGGCCCCAACACCCCGGGCTTCGTGCTGCTCGAGGACCCGCACGACCTGGAGATGCTGTCCGCGCTCGGCCTGGTGCTGCTGCTGTTCTACCTCGGGCTCGAGTTCCACATGGACGACCTCAAGACCGGCGGCCGCAAGATGACCGTGGCCGGCTGCACCTACCTGGCGCTCAACGTCGGCGCCGGCCTCGGCTTCGGCTTCGCGCTCGGCTGGGGCACCTCGGAGGCGCTGGTGCTCGCCGGTGTGCTGGGCATCTCGTCCTCGGCCATCGTCACCAAGATCCTCGTGGACCTCGGCCGCATCGGGAACCCCGAGACCAAGCCGATCCTGGGCATCATCGTGGTGGAGGACATCTTCCTCGCCCTGTACCTGGCCGCCCTGCAGCCGGTGATCTCCGGCGCCGACGACGTCGGCGCCATGACGCTGGACATCGCCAAGGCCTTCGGCTTCCTGCTGCTGCTCGCCATCGCGGCCCGGTGGGGGACCGGCGTGATCGGCAAGCTGTTCGCCATCAAGGACAACGAGCTGCTGGTGATCTCCTTCCTCGGCGCCGCCGTGCTGATCGCCGGCATCGCCGAGACCTTCGGGGTGGCCGACGCCATCGCGGCCTTCATGGTCGGCCTGATCCTCGGCAACACCGGCTCCCGCGACCGCATCCTGGAGCTGGTGCACCCGCTGCGGGACGCGTTCGCCGCGATCTTCTTCTTCGGCTTCGGCCTGTCGATCGCGCCGGGCGACCTGCCGACCGTCATCTGGCCGGTCCTCATCGCGATCGTCATCACCGTCGCGATGAACCTGCTGGCCGGCCTGGTCACCGCGCGGATCTACGGCTTCGGCCCGCAGCCGGGGGCCAACGTGGCCACCACGCTGCTGGCGCGCGGCGAGTTCGCGCTGATCCTGGCCACCATGGCGGCCGCCGCGGGGCTCGACGAGCGGCTCTCGCCGTTCATCGCCGGCTATGTGCTGATCCTGGCCGTGGTCGCGCCGCTGGTCGCGGGACGCTCGCACTGGCTGCTGGTGGTGATGCCGGGTGGCCGCGAGGCGGCCCGGCAGGCGGAGCTGGCGGAGGCCGGCGCGGAGCCGGCGACCTCACGCTCGTAGCGGAGGCGCTGCGGGGGCGCTGCGCTGGCCTGGCCATTGACCCCGGGCCCTGGCGGGCGGCCATGCCGGCCGCGCGACGTGGCCGTGGCGAGGGCCGGGCCTGCGTCGACGGCGCGTGGCGCGGGGGCGCTGCGCTGGCCTTGCCGGACCTTGGACGCTGGTGGCCGGGCAGCCGGCCACGCGGTGTGGTTGGGGCGGGGGCCGTCGCGGGCCGGGCTTGCGCCGACGGCGCGCGGCCGAGGCGGTGCCCCGCCGCCATCTGTCGAGCCGAGAGGGCTCAGGTGCCGAGGCCGCGGTCCCGACCGCCGGCCGCCGCTCTCACCAGACCGCTGAGGAGGCGCGTGTCGTCGGCCGCCTCCGGGTGCCACTGGACGGCGAGGACGAAGCCGTCGGCGGACGGCAGCTCCAACGCCTCCACCGTGCCGTCCGCCGTGTGCGCGGTGGCCGTCAGGCCGGGGCCGAGCACGGCCACCGCCTGGTGGTGGTGGGTGGGGACCGCGAGCGGTGCGGGGGAGAGGAGGTCGGCGAGCAGGGAGCCCGGTACCGGGGTCACCTCGTGGTCGACGAAGGTACCGGGCCGGCCCTGGTGGCCGGCCACATGCTGGTGCAGCGTCCCGCCGAGCGCCACGTTCAGCAGCTGCATCCCCCGGCAGATCCCCAGCAGCGGCAGCCCGGCGGCCAGCGCCGCCTCGATCAGCGCCAGCTCCCACCCGTCGCGCTCCGGCGCCGGCGGGCCGCTGCGCGGATCCCGCGCGGCGCCGTAGCGGGTCGGCTCCACGTCCGGGCCGCCGGCGACCACCAGACCGTCGAGCCGGCCGACCGCGGCCGCGGCCGCGTCGGGGCCGGCGTCCGGCGGCAGCAGCGCCGCGAGGCCGCCGGCCCGCTGCACCTGGCGGTGGTAGCCGACCGGCAGCAGCGCCGCCGGCGTCTCCCACACGCCCCAGCGCGCCGAGTCCTCCAGGTAGCTGCTGATCCCGATCAGCGGTCGCGCCATCCGGCGGGCTCCCTTCAGTCCCTGGCCAGTTCGGCCTCGGCCTCGGCCAGCGCCGCGAACTCCTCCTCGGGGGCCGCGGCCACCAGGCGGTGCCGACTGTAGAAGGCGAAGTACGCCACCGCCACGGCGTACACGCCGAGGGCCATGAGTGCGGCCTGCCGGTCCACCAGGAACGTGGCCACCAGCGCCGCGAGCGCCAGCGCCAGGGCGACGCCCGAGGTCGCCACCCCGCCGGGGGTCCGGTAGGGCCGCGGCAGCCCCGGCTCGCGGCGGCGCAGCACGATGTGCGAGAGCGTCATCAGGGCGTACGAGATGGTGGCCCCGAACACGGCCACGTTCAGCATCCGGGCGCCGTCCCCCGTCGCGGCCGCGAGCGCGAAGCCGAGCGCCCCCGGGATCAGCAGGCCCAGATAGGGCGACCTGCGGCGGCTGGTCAGGGAGAGGAAACGTGGCAGGTAGCCGGCCCTGGAGAGCGCGAACAGCTGCCGGGAGCCCGCGTAGACCAGGGAGAAGAACGAGGCGACGAGCCCGGCGAGCCCCGCGTAGTTCACGAAACGACTCAACCCGGTCGTCTCGCCGTCCGGTTCGAGCGCCGTCACCAGCGGGTTGCCCGCGTCCTGGATCGCCGCCGAGCCGCGCGCCCCGGCGGCGGCCAGGAAGGTGAGCGCCGCGAGCACCAGCAGGATCCCGATCGCCCAGGCCATCGCCCTGGGCAGGGTGCGGGCCGGGTCCCTGGTCTCCTCGGCGGCCAGCGGCACGCCCTCGACGCCGAGGAAGAACCACATGCCGAACGGGAACGCCGCCCAGATCCCGAGCAGTCCGAACGGCAGCCAGGAGCTCGCGCCGAACGCCCCGTCGTCCACCGGGATGTCGTCCAGCGCGCCGGGGCTGAAGTCGGCCAGCGCGCCGACCACGAACACCAGCAGGGCCGCCACCGCGACCGCGGTCACCGCCAGGCTGAACCGCAGCGCCTCGCCGACCCCCCACAGGTGGATGGCGAGGAAGACGACGAAGCAGCCGAGGTAGACGGGCCAGCCGGACTCGAGCCCGAAGAGGTCGAGCGACTCGACGTAGTCGCCGATGAAGATCGCGATCGCGGCGGGAGCCAGCACGAACTCGATCAGGATCGCCGTGCCGGTCAGGAACCCGCCCCAGGGGCCGAGCGCCCGCCGCGCGAAGCCGTAGCCGCCGCCCGCCGTGGGCAGCACGGCGGCCAGCTCGGCCAGCGCGAACACCATGCAGGTGTACATCAGGCCCATCAGCACCGCGGCGATCGCGAGCCCTCCGAAGCCGCCCTCGGCGAGGCCGAAGTTCCAGCCCGCGTAGTCGCCCGAGACCACGTAGGCGACGCCGAGACCGGTCAGCAGCAGCGGCCCGGCGCTGCCGGTGCGCAGGGCCCGCCGGCGCAGGTAGGCGTCCTCGGGGGACGGCGGGTCGCCGGTCTCCCCGGGCGGCGCGGTGCTGGGCTCGGTGTGCTCGGTCATGGGCCGCTCCTTCACTCGCGCCCGCCGTGGGGGGCGTGAATGGTCCGGGCCGATACCTTTGCGGTTGTCGTGGTCGCGGCGCAAGCCTCGTGCGTGAAAAGGCTGTTACGGCACCGGGGGGCGTGCGGGCCCGCCGGCCGGCTCAGGCGAGGAAACCGCGCAGCAGCGCCGCGGTACCCGCGCAGTGCTCGCGCATCATCTCCCGCGCCCCGTCCGCGTCCCCCTCGCACACCGCGGCCACCAGCGCCGCGTGCTGGGCCTGCGAGTGCCCCAGGTTGCGCACCAGCAGCGGGATGCAGTCCAGCAGGTCGTTCACCGTCGCCCGCACCGCCGCGTACTGGGCGGCGAGCGACGGCGACCCGGACAGCTCGGCCAGCGTCAGGTGCAGCGCCGTGTCCATCCGCCGGTAGTCGGCCGGCGCGGCCTCCTCGGTGGCGGCCAGCGCCGCCCCGAGCCGCGCCGTCCCCGCCGCGTCCAGGCCCTCGGCCGCGCACAGGCCGGCCGCGCCGACGTCGAGCACCTCGCGCAGCCGCAGCACGTCCTCCAGGTCCACGTCCGCGATCCGGCGCCGCAGTTCGGCCCGGCCCGCGTCACCGGCCGGCGCGGGCCTTGGGCAGACGAACGTGCCGCCGTACCGGCCGCGCCGGCTCTCCACCAGGCCCTCGTCCTGGAGCACCTTCAGCACCTCGCGCAGCGTCACCCGGCTCACCCCGAGCCGGGCCGCCAACTCCCGCTCGGCCGGCAGCCGTTCACCACCCGCCACCAGGCCGAGCCGCAGCACCTGGAGTATCTGCTCCAGGGCCTCCTCGAAGCCGTTGCCGGCGCGCACCGGCCGCAGCACCGCCGTCAGTCGCTCGACCCCACCGCCCAGGCCGCCGCCACCCTCGCCCATCGGACCTACTTCCCAATCAATGGTCTCCACCGCTACCTTATGGCCCCCGGTTGAAGCGACAGGAGGCCGTCGACGTGTGGGAACGCACACCACCGCTGTCCATCGAGGAACTGCGCGGCCTGGTCGACATCGGCGAGATCGACACCGTCGTCCTCGCCTTCACCGACATGCAGGGCCGGCTCCAGGGCAAGCGGTTCGCCGCCAGGTTCTTCCTCGACGAGGTGTGGCGCCACGGCACCGAGGGCTGCAACTACCTCCTCGCGGTCGACACCGACATGAACACCGTGGACGGCTACGCCATGGCCTCCTGGGAGCGGGGCTACGGCGACTTCCGGATGGACGGCGACCCCGCCACCCTGCGCCGCGTCCCCTGGCATCCGGGCACCGCCATGATCACCGCCGACCTCGCCTGGCACGACGGCGCCCCGGTGGCCGCCTCGCCCCGCCAGATACTGCGCCGCCAACTGGACCGGCTCGCCGAACGTGGCTGGACCGGACACGTCGGCACCGAGCTGGAGTTCATGCTCTTCCGCGACAGCTACGAGCAGGCCTGGAACGCCGGCTACCGCGACCTCACCCCGGCCAACCAGTACAACGTCGACTACTCCGTGCTCGGCACCGGGCGCGTCGAGCCGCTGCTGCGCCGCATCCGCAACGAGATGGCCGGCGCGGGGCTCGTCGTCGAGTCGGCCAAGGGCGAGTGCAACCTCGGCCAGCACGAGATCGCCTTCCGCTACGCCGACGCCCTCACCACCTGCGACCAGCACGTCGTCTACAAGACCGGCGCCAAGGAGATCGCCGCCCAGGAGGGCGTCGCCCTCACCTTCATGGCCAAGTACGACGAGCGCGAGGGCAACTCGTGCCACGTCCACTTCTCGGTCCGCGACGCCGCCGGCCGCCCCGTCTTCGCCGCGACCGACGACGACCGCGACCCGCACGGCATGTCGGAGACCATGCGGCACTTCCTCGCCGGCCAACTGGCCACCCTGCGCGAGCTGTCGCTGCTCCACGCCCCCAACATCAACTCCTACAAGCGGTTCCGCGCCGGCTCCTTCGCGCCCACCGCCGTCGCCTGGGGCCTGGACAACCGCACCTGCGCGCTGCGGGTCGTCGGCCACGGCCCCTCCCTGCGCCTGGAGAACCGGTTGCCGGGTGGCGACGTCAACCCCTACCTGGCCGTCGCCGCCATGATCGCGGCCGGCCTGCACGGCGTCGACCAGCGCCTGGAACTCCCGCCGCCCTGCCAGGGGAACGCCTACACCGGCGACGCCGAGCGCGTCCCCGCCACCCTGCGCGACGCCGCCGCGCTCTGGCGCGACAGCGCCGTCGCCCGCGCCGCCTTCGGCGACGAGGTGGTCGAGCACTACCTCAACATGGCCCGCGTCGAACAGGACGCCCACGACAGCGCGGTCACCGACTGGGAGCGGTTCCGCTCCTTCGAACGCCTGTGACCGCGGACCCCGGAACCCGAGGAGCCACCCGCACCGTGCAGACCACGCCGCCGGCCCACCACATCGTCAACCCGGCGACCGAGGAGATCATCGCCACCGTCCCCGTCACCACCCCGGCCGAGGTCGACGCGGCGGTGCGCCGCGCCACGGCGGCCCAGGCCGGCTGGGCGGCGCTCGCCCCCGCCGACCGGGCCAGGCTGCTGCGCCGGTTCGCCGCCGAGGTCGACGCGGCCCGCGAGGAGCTGGCGCTGCTGGAGGTCAGGGAGGCCGGGCATCCCGTCGGCAACGCGCGCTGGGAGGCGGGCAACGTCCGCGACCTGCTCGACTACGCGGCCGGCGGCGTCGAGCGGCTGACCGGCCGGCAGATCCCGGTCGCCGGCGGGCTCGACGTCACCTTCCACGAGCCGCTCGGCGTCGTCGGCGTGATCGCCCCCTGGAACTTCCCGATGCCGATCGCCGCCTGGGGCACCGCCCCCGCGCTGGCCGCCGGCAACGCCGTCCTGCTCAAGCCGGCCGAGACCACCCCGCTCACCGCGCTGCGGCTCGCCGAACTCGCCCTGGCCGCCGGCCTCCCGGACGGCCTGTTCCAGGTGCTGCCCGGCGACGGGCCGGGCACCGGGGAGGCGCTGGTCACCCACCCCGGCGTCGCCAAGATCGTCTTCACCGGCTCCACCGCCACCGGCAAGCGGGTCATGGCCCACTGCGCCGCCGCCGTTAAGCGGGTCACCCTCGAACTCGGCGGCAAGAGCCCCAACATCGTCTTCGCCGACGCCGACCTGGAGCGCGCCGCCGCCACCGCGCCCGGATCGTTCCTCGACAACACCGGGCAGGACTGCTGCGCCCGCAGCCGCATCCTGGTGCAACGCGCCGTCTACGACCGCTTCCTCGCGCTCCTCGAACCCGCCGTGCTGTCCATCCCGGTCGGCGACCCGGCCGACGAGGGCACCGCCATGGGTCCGCTGGTCTCGGCCGCCCAGCGCGAACGGGTGCGCTCCTACGTCCCCGAGGACGCCCCGGCCGCCATCCGCGGCACCGCCCCCGCCGGCAGCGGCTTCTGGTACCCGCCCACCGTCCTCGAGGCACACCAGGCAGGGCGGCGCGCCGCCGTCGAGGAGATCTTCGGACCGGTCGCCGTCGTCACCCCCTTCGACGACGAGGACGAGGCCGTCCGGCTCGCCAACGCCACCGACTACGGTCTCTCCGGCTCCGTCTGGACCCGCGACCTCGGCCGGGCGCTGCGCGTCTCCCGGGGCGTCGCGGCCGGCAACCTCTCCGTCAACTCGCACAGCAGCGTGCGCTACGCCACCCCCTTCGGCGGCTTCAAGCAGTCAGGGCTCGGCCGCGAGCTGGGCCCGGACGCGCTCGTCGCGTTCACCGAGACCAAGAACGTCTTCCTCGCCTCGGACTCCTGAGACCGAGGACCGAGGCCCCACCGCACCACGAGTCCACCGGCACCACGACCCAAGGAACCCGCAGTGACCGAGACCCACGTGTCCGCCCGCCGCCTGGTCGGCCGCACCGCCGTCATCACCGGGGCGGCCAGCGGCATCGGCCTGGCCACCGCCCGCCGGCTCGCCGCCGAGGGCGCCACCGTGGTCTGCGCCGACCTCGACGCCGAGCGCGGCGAAGCCGCCGCCGCCGAGACCGGCGGCCGCTACGTGCACACCGACGTCACCGACCGCGAGCAGGTGGAGGCGCTGTTCCAGACCGCGGTCGACGCCTACGGCGCCGTCGACATCGCCTTCAACAACGCCGGCATCTCGCCCCCCGACGACGACTCCATCCTCACCACGGAGCTCGACGCCTGGCGCCGCGTCCAGGAGACCAACCTCACCTCCGTCTACCTGTGCTGCAAGGCCGTCATCCCGCACATGCGCCGCCAGGGCAGGGGCTCCATCATCAACACCGCCTCCTTCGTCGCCGTGATGGGCGCCGCCACCTCCCAGATCAGCTACACCGCCTCCAAGGGCGGGGTGCTCGCCATGTCCCGCGAGCTCGGCGTGCAGTTCGCCCGCGAGGGCATCCGGGTCAACGCCCTGTGCCCGGGGCCCGTCAACACCCCGCTCCTCAAGGAACTGTTCGCGAAGGACCCGGAGCGCGCCGCACGCCGCCTGGTGCACGTGCCGGCGGGCCGGTTCGCCGAGCCGGAGGAGATCGCCGCCGCCGTCGCGTTCCTCGCCAGCGACGACGCCTCCTTCGTCAACGCCGCGGAGTTCCTGGTCGACGGCGGCATCTCCGGCGCGTACGTCACCCCCCTGTGACGTCCCCCGCCACCGCCGCGTGGCGTTCAACCGGCCACGCACGGTGGCCTCGTGGGCCAAGCTGTGGCAAGTTCACTCCGTGAGCATGACGATGCCACCCGGCTGGTACCGGGACCCGAGCCAGGGCGAGGACGGACCCGCCCTGGAGCGATGGTGGGACGGCGCCTCCTGGACCGAGCGCACCCGTCCCCCGGGCGGCGAGCCCACAGCGGCCTCGCCGACCGCCACGGCGCCCGGCCACGGCTGGCCGGCCGCCGCCCCCCCGACCCCTCTCGTGCCGCCCCCGCCCGTGCCGCCACAGCCCGGGAGGCGGGGCGGCCGGGTTGCCATGCTGATCGGCGGCGCGCTGGTGCTCGCCGGGCTGCTGGTCGCCGTCCCGCTGCTCCTCGACGAGGACGGGCGCGACGGGGGCGGCGTGGCCGGCGACGCGTTCGAGCGCTTCGCCGGGCCGCCGGGCGAGGGCGAGGAGCGGCCCGAGCGTGAGGGTGGGAGCGGCGCGGGTGACGGCTTCACCGAGGCCCAGGTCGGCGGCGCCGCGCTGCCCGTTCCCGAGGGCTGGGAGGAGGGCCGGATGGACGGCGGCGTCTCGGTCACCATCGGCGGCTACCCCTGCCCGACCGACGCCGACCTCCAGTGCGTGGACGCCGGCGCCCTCCTGATCGCCGTCCCCGGCGTCGCCGGCGTCACCCCCGAGCAGTTGGCCGCCGGCGACATCCCGAGCAACGAGCAGGACTCCTACGGCGAGGCGTCCTACGGCGGGATCACCGACTCCCAGGACGTGCTCGACGAACCGGTCACCGTCGCCGGCCAGCAGGGCCACCGGGTCCGCACCCGCGTCACCACGGGCGCCGGCACCGAGGCGTACGTCGAGTCCGTGGCGTTCCCCGCGCCGGACGGCTCCGACGCGCTGTTGCTGCTGCGGATCGGCTGCGACCTCGCCCCCGACGCCCCCGACCCGGACGTTCTCGACCGGTTGGTCCAGGACGTCAGGGCGGTGGCGGGCGGGCCAGGTACCGAAGTCTGAGCGGGCGACCGTAAAGTGACCACGTCACGCGTGACCAGCGACGCCGGTCGGCCTGGGAGAGGGTGGATGAACACGGAGCAGGGTCCCCGGCGCACGCCACCGGCACCGCCGTCACGGCCCGCCCCGCCACCGCCCGCGGTGCCGCCGCCGCCCGCCGCCCCGCCGCCCCCCGCCGCCCCGCCGGCACCCCAGGCACCGCCCGCGCCCCGGCGGCCCGTCAGCGACTCCCCGGTCACCCTCGACCTGCGCGGCATCATCGCCCGCCGCGCCTCACACCGCGTCGTCGCCGCGGTCGCCTGTCTGGTGCTCGGCACCGGCCTGCTCGGCGGCGCGGCCGCCGGCGCCTGGCTCGCCGGCGGCGACGGCGCGGCCGGCACCGCCTTCGAGGAGGCCCGCGAACTCTGGCGCGACCGCCCCGTGGACGAGCTCTTCCCGCCCGAGATCGACGGCGCGGGCGCGGGCCCCGGCGGCGCCGACCGCCGCTGGATACGCGTGGCCGTCGCCCCCGACAGCACCTGTGCCGAGGCCCTCGACCCGCTGCTCGCCGAGGTGTTGGCGAGCGCCGGCTGCCACCGCCTGGTGCGCGCCACGTACACCGACGAGACCGAGACCACCGTCACCACCGTGGGCCTGCTCTTCACGGAGGCCGACCCGGCCGAGACGAGCGCCCTCAGCCGCCGCTTCGCCGACCAGGAACTCGCCGACCGCGCCGACCTGTTGCCCAAGCCCTACGCGGCCCCCGGCACCGCGGCCGAGGACTTCGGCGACGCCCAGCGCGCCTCCTGGTCGCTGCGCGTCCTCACCGAACTGCCCGTCGTCCTCTACACCGTGACGGGCTTCGCCGACGGCCGCGAGGTCGAGGAGCCGGAACCGGCGGCCGAGGCCGCCGCCGAAGGCCAGGACTCCACCATCGCCCTCGCCGGCCTCGGCCACGACGCCCAGGGCATCGCCGACCGGATCGAGACCGGCCTCGGCCGGGCCGCCGAGACCAGGACCCAGGAGGCGCGATGACGTTCCCCCGCCGGTTGCCGGCGCTCGCCCTCACGCTCGGCGCCCTGGTCGCCACCCAGCTGCTGCCCGGGGCCGCGCCCACCGCCCACGCCGATTCCATCCGCGACCAGCAGCAGTGGGCCCTGGACGCCATCAACGCCGGCGAGGCGTGGGAGTTCACCCGCGGCGACGGGATCACCGTCGCCGTCCTCGACACCGGCGTCGACGCCGGCCACCCCGACCTCGCCGGGGCCGTGCGCGAGGGACGCGACCTCGTCGGGATGGGGGCCGAGCCGGGCGACCCGACCTGGGCCGCCCACGGCACCGCCATGGCCGGCATCATCGCCGGCCGCGGCCATGGCGCGGGCCGGGGGAGTGGCGTCGTCGGCGTCGCCCCGCAGGCCGAGATCCTGCCCGTGCGGGTGCTGCTCGAGGACGACGACCCGGCCCGCGACGAGGCCAGGGAGGCGCGTGCCGGCGCGGTCGCCGAGGGCATCCGCTGGGCCGCCGACGAGGGCGCCGACGTCATCAACCTCTCGCTCGGCGACGACAGCGAGTCCGCGCACCCCGACCCCGAGGAGGACGCCGCCGTCCGCTACGCGCTGGCCAGGGGCGCCGTGGTCATCGCCTCAGCCGGCAACGGCGGGGAGCGGGGCGACCCGGTCTCCTACCCGGCCGGCTACCCGGGCGTCATCGCCGTCACCGCCGTGGACCGCACCGGCGGACCCGCCGTGTTCTCCACCCGCCGCTGGTACGCCACGCTCAGCGCTCCCGGCAAGGACGTCATAGTGGCCGACCCGGACGGCCGTTACTACGCGGGCTGGGGCACCTCGGCCGCGGCCGCGTTCGTCTCCGGCACGGTCGCGCTGATGCTGGCCGCCAACCCGGACCTCACCCCGGCCCAGGTGCGGCGCGTGCTCACCGAGACCGCCCAGCAGCCGCCCGAGGGCGGGCGGAACGACGCGGTCGGCGCCGGTGTCGTCGACGCGGCGGCGGCCATCCGGGCGGGGGCCGAGCTCACCGGGCGCCAACTCGCGCCCGCCGCGGGACCCTACGACGAGGAGTACTTCGGCCCAGGTCCGCGCGAGGTCCGCGCCGGCTCGGGCGGCACCGCCTGGCTCGCTCCCACCGCCGGCGCCCTCGGCGTCATCCTGCTCGGCGTGGCGGGCGCGCTCGGCGGCGTGGCCGGGCGGGCGCGGGCGCTGCTCGGGGACCGGCTCAGGCGATCGGGCCCAGCGTTCGGCTCGGGCTCCAGTTGGCCTCCTGATCCGTCGTGACGGCGGCCACCGCCGCCCGGGCGGCGTCCTCGACCAGGCGCACGCCCTCCTCGAAGCCGGCGTGCCCGTCCGAGACCACCGCGACCAGGTAGGACCGGCCTTCGACGGTTATCCGGCCGATGCTGTTGACGTCCCACAGCTCTGTCCTGGAACGCGGCAGCCAACCGTTCTTGAGCTCGAAGTCCCCGTCGGCGGCGGCCGATATGCCCCACCGCTGCTCGGGCGTCACCGCGCCCATCAGCTCCCGCAGATAGCCACGCGACTCGGCGGTGAGCGGGGAGTCGGTGCCGTACACGGCCCGCAGCAGGGCCAGCTGGTCCGCGCTGGTGGTCTGGGTCAGTCCCCAGTGCCCGAGAGTGCCGCCGTCGGTCTCGACGAGCCCGAGCCGCTCGTTGGCCGCGTCAAGACCCCGCGGGCCGCCTATGGAGCGCCACAGCTCGTCGGCCGCGTCGTTGTCGCTGTGCTGGATCATCACGGCGGCCTGGGCGCGCTCGGCGGCCGTCAGCTCGCGCCCCTCGTCCTGGGCCCGGAGCAGCAGCGCGGCCAGGATGTCCACCTTCACGATGCTCGCGGTGTCGAACCGCCCGTTGCCGAAGGCGGCGGTGAGGCCGGTGTCCTCGGCGAGCACCGTGACGGATATCCGCACCCGCTCGTCGCGCAGCAGGGGGGCGAGCGACTCGGCGAGCACGGCGTCCGGGTCGCCAGGCGCCATCGCGTTCGGGCCCGTGCCCGAGGCGGCGCGGCCGGCGGGGGGCGCCGCGTCGGTCGCGTCCGGCGCGCCGTGCGCCGGCTGGTCCGCGCCGCCGAGCACCACGTCGGCCGCGTCCACGGCGGAGTCGCCGGCCGCCGTGACGGCGAGCAGCGAGGTGGCGAGCGCGGCGTTCAGCACCAGGGCAGGCCGAATCCGCCGTGCCACGGGACCGGGGATCAGGCTCATGACTCCGCACCGTATCCCGCACAGGTGGCCGAGTCACCGCCTCCGGCATGAAGAACACGTAACGGCGGGTGACGAACATCACGCCGTGCGGACGGCGGGCCCCTCTATCACCCGCTGCCGCCACGTGCGGGCGGCACCCGACCGTGTCGCGCGGGACACCCCGAAGGACGGACACTCGGTTGGCTCCGGCCGGCGGCCTGCGCCTGGTCCATGGGGGCGACCAGGCACAGGTCGGGCACGGCCCTCCGGGGGGAGCTACCGCGTCACTGGAACGAGATCGGGGTCGACGTGCCGGGGTTCTCCGGCGAACCCGCCCCGAAGAAGCAGCCGCCGGAAACCGTCGTGCAGTCCACCGTGACCGACTCGCCGCTCGGCGCGGTCCCCTCGAAGCTCCTGCGCGCCCAGGTCTCCCCCGAGGCGTTTCCGGAAGCGTCGGCCACCAGGTTCAGCGCGTCCGGCAGATTACAGACGACATTGCCGGCCGAGATCTCGGCGCACTGGGCCGCGTATATCTGCTCACCGGCGCCGAAACCCGACACCGACACCGTGATGTCGGCCCCGTCCGTCAGATTCGTCGCCGGCGTGACGGTGACGGCCGGGGCCGCGGCCATGGCCGGTGACGTGCCGGAGACGGCCAGCGCCAGGGCCGCGACGGCCACGGTCGCCGCGCCGGCGAGCGGGCGTAGCCTCGTGCTGATTCGCATTCTCTCTCCCTTTTCCGCGACAAGTGGGCAGCGGGAATTCTCCCTTTCGGATTCTGTCCCGAGAGGGCCCGCGGCCAAGAACGATCGTGGGAGAAGAGAGACCCGGTAAACCCCTGTCGTCCCCTGGAATGGGTTAGGGGGAAGCTAGGGGTTAATCCGTGTGGTGCGCGCTCGTACGCTCCTGGGGCGGACGCAACGGCGATCTGGATCCGAACGCGAGGAGAGTGCCGTGGACCCCCTTTCGCTTCTCGTGGGCGCCGGAATCGCCGTGTCCGGCTTCCTGGCCGGGGGGGGGGGGGGGGGGCGGGGGGGGGGGGCCCGCCCCGGGGGGGGGGGGGGGGGGCCGGGGCCCCCGAACCGGGGGGGGCGCGCCCACACCCACAAAAAACCGCCTCCCCACCGGCGGAGAGGAGGGGGGCCCCCA
>NZ_JBHXFJ010000073.1:0-11169 GCF_042722465.1 Streptomyces sp. NPDC127098 | reverse complement strand
CCCTAACTCGGCGGCCGCGTCATTTGTGTATAAGCGCCCGGGCACCCCCTTTCGCTTGTCGGGGGCGCCGTAATCGCCGTGGCCGGCTTCCTGGCGGGCGGGTTCGGCGCACGCCGGCGCGCGCCGAACCGGCCGGAACAGGTGGAGCCGCTCTGCACCTGCGGACACGGGCTCGCCTACCACGACCGCGAGAGCCAGGACTGCCACGGCCTGGTCAAGACCGCGGTGAAGTTCGACAAGGTGTACGGCGCGGTGGGATACGAGATGCGGCCCTGCACCTGCCGCAGATACGTCGGGCCGATGCCGCTGGAGACGTTCTACGCCCCCGAGATCACGGACTGAGCCCAGGACTCCATGCGCGTACTCCTCACGGTCTTCGCGGCCAAGACACATCTGTTCAACCTGGTGCCGTTGGCCTGGGCCCTGCGCTCGGCCGGCCACGACGTCCGGGTCGCCAGCCAGCCGGACCTGATGGACGCCGTGACCCGCGCCGGCCTCACCGGAGTGCCGGTCGGCGACGAGCTGCGGATGGGAGGAGGCGCTGGAGGCGGCTCGGCAGGGCCGACCGCGCAGACCTTCCAGGGCGTGAGCGGCGACCTGGTCTGGGCCGACGAGCGCGACGCGGACTGGGAGCGGCTGCTCGGCGCGTTCACCGTCGGCTGCTCCGTGCAGTACGAGTACTTCGCGGGTGGCGCGATGCTGGACGAACTCGTGGAGCTCGCCCGGGACTGGCGGCCCGACCTGGTGGTCTGGGACGCCCTGACCTTCGCCGGCGCGATCGCGGCCCGGGCCTGCGGGGCGGCCCACGCCAGGATGCTGTTCGGCCTCGACTACGTGTCGCGTGGCTACCTGCGCTACCGGGAGCTGCTGCGCCGGCAGCCGCCCGAGCTGTGGGACGACCCGGTGTCGGACTGGCTGCGCGGCCGTCTCGACCGCTACGGCCTGGGCTTCGCGGAGCCCGACGCGCTGGAGCTGATGACGGGGCAGTGGTCGATCGACCCGACGCCGCCCGGGATGCAGTTCCCGCTCGGCCTGCGGTACGTGCCGGTGCGCCAGGTCCCCTACAACGGCCCGGCCGCGGTGCCCGACTGGATCCATGAGCCGCGGACCCGACCGCGGGTCGCCCTCTCGCTCGGCATGTCGGGCCGCGACCTGATGGGCGGCGACACGATTCCGGTGGAGTGGCTGCTCGCCGGTCTCGCGGACCTGGACGTCGAACTCGTGGCGACCCTGAGCGCGGCGCAGCTGGCCTCGGTGTCCGCGCTCCCCGACCGGGTGCGCGCCGTGGAGTTCGTCCCGTTGAACGACCTGCTCCCCACCTGCGCCGCCGTCGTGCACCACGGCGGCTTCGGCACGGTCGTGAACGTCCTGACGCACGGGGTGCCGAACCTGACCGTGCCCGCTCCCTGGTGGGACGAGGCCGACCTCGGTCGGGGCATCGCGGAACGTGGCGCGGGCCTCGTCGTCGAGCCCGCCGCGCTCGGTCCCGACTCCCTCAGAGACGGGCTCGCGAGACTGCTGAACGAACCGGCCTTCGCCGAGGGGGCCGCCCGGGTGCGCGAGGAGCTGCTCGCCGTGCCCAGCCCCCATGACCTTGTACCCGCCATCGAGGCGCTGACCGCCGAGCACGGGTCCTGGCGATGAGCCGGCCCCGCCGCGGGCGCTCCGGTGCCGCCCAACGGAGACCCGGATGCGCGTCCTGTTCACCGTCTTCGCCGCCAAGCCCCACTTCTACAACCTGGTGCCGATGGCCTGGGCCTTCCGGGCCGCGGGGCACGAGGTGCGGGTCGCCAGCCAGCCGGACCTGATGGACGCCGTGACCCGCGCCGGCCTCGTCGGGGTGCCGGTCGGCGACGAGTTGAACCTGTCGAACTCCTTCGCCGACCGAGGCCCGGGCGGTGGGGCGGGGGGCGGCGCGACCTGGCAGCGGCTGAGCGGGGTCACCGAGACCCGTGCGGAGAAGCTCACCTGGGACTACGTCCTGGGCACCTTCACCATCGGCTGTTCCATGGAGTACGAGCACATGGCCGGCCAGCCGATGCTCGACGACCTGGTGGACTTCGCCCGGAGCTGGCGTCCCGACCTGGTGGTCTGGGACGCGCTCACGCTGGTGGGCCCGGTCGCGGCGCGGGCCTGCGGGGCGGCTCACGCCAGGATGCTGTTCGGCCTCGACTACACCTCCCGGATGTGGGCCACCTATCGGAGGCTGCTGGCCGAGCAGCCGCCCGAGCGGCGCGACGATCCGGTGGCGGACTGGCTCGCCGGGCGGCTTTCGCGGTACGGCCTGGTCCACGAGTCGGGGCGGGCGACCGAGATGATGACCGGGCAGTGGACCATCGACCCGACCCCGTCATGGATGCAGCTCCCCCTCGACGTGCCCAGGACGCCGGTGCGCTACGTGCCGTACAACGGTCCCACCACGGTGCCGGACTGGCCGCTGGAGAAGCCCTCCCGGCTGCGGGTCTGCCTGTCGCTCGGCATGTCGGGGCGTGAGCTGCTGGGCGGGGACAAGGTGTCCGTGACGGGGGGCACGGCGGCCGAGGTGTCCCTCCACGAACTGCTCGTCACCCTGGCCGGGCTCGACATCGAGCTCGTCGCGACCCTGAGCGCGGACCGGCTCGCCGCGCTGCCCGAGCTGCCGGAGAACGTGCGTGCCGTGGAGTTCGTCCCGTTGAACGAGCTGCTGCCGAGCTGCGCGGCGATCATCCACCACGGCGGGTTCGGCACGGTCGGCAACGTCCTGGCGCACGGGGTGCCGAACCTGACCGTGCCCGCGCCCTGGTGGGACGAGGCCGACCTGGGGAGGCGCATCGCGGCGCGCGGCGCCGGGCTGTTCCTCGATCCGGACGAGGTGACCGCCGAGGCCCTGCGGGACGGTCTGCGGCGGCTCGTCGAGGAGCCGTCCTTCCGCTCCGAGGCCCGGCGGGTCAGGGACGAGCTGCTGGCCACCCCGAGCCCCGGCGAGGTGGTGCGGGAGGCCGAGGCGCTGATCCGGCGTCACCGGTGCTGATCCGCACGCTCCTCGAGGTAGCCCTCGATGCCGTCGAGCAGCCGGCGCAGCGCGAAGGTGAAGCCGCGGGTGTCGCTGTCGGGGGCGTCGCCGGGCTGGAAGGCGCCGGTGGCGACGATGGCGGAGAGCGTCGGGAAGCGTTCGGAGTCCAGCACGCGCTCCAGGGTCTGGACGTACTCCGAGTTCATGTCCTGCTGGTCGACCCCGATGGCGGCGGCGGCGTGCGCGACGTCGGAGGTCAGCCGGGCGAGGCCGGTGACGGCGCCGTTGAGGAAGAGGCTGACGGAGAGCATCTCGTTGTGGCTCAGGCCGGTGTCCCGCAGCGAACGGAGCGCCGCCTCGAGCCAGGCGAGCTGGTTGGGGCCGACGGGCGGGCCGCTCACCTGGACCTGGAGCATCCAGGGGTGCTGCTGGTAGCGGTCCCACAGGGCCGCCATCCACAGCTCGACGCGCTCCCGCCAGCCGGCCGCCTCCGGCAGGTCGGGCGGCGAGCCGGCGGCGGTGTCCATCATCACGTCGATGAGCTGGCTCTTGCCCGGGAAGTAGCGGTAGATCGACATGGTCGTGAAGTCGAGCATGCCGGCCACGCGCTGCATCGACAGGGCGTCCAGGCCCTCGGCGTCGGCGAGCTCTATCGCGGCGCCCACGATCCGCTCGGCGCTCAGGCCGGGCCTGGCGCTCCGCTGCGGTTTGGTGCGATCGCCCCACAGGAGATCGAGGCTGCTGCCTGACTTCTCGTTGGAACCGCGTGTGGTCGCCATAGCTCCGCCTGTTCGTTGACGTCTTCCGGGCACCGTGTGTATCTTATACACACGCAGTGTGCGACATATACTCAGTTGTTGTCCGGCGAGGCTTGGAGGCGCACGTGGACGATAGTCATGCCATTGAGGTCGAGGATCTTCGTAAGGTCTACGGGGATGTGAAGGTGCTCAATGGTATCGATCTCACGGTGGAGCGCGGCAGCATGGTCGCGCTCCTCGGTCCGAACGGCGCGGGCAAGACCACGCTGGTGAGAATCCTGACCACGCTCATCCCCGCCACTTCGGGGACGGCCCGGGTGCACGGCCACGACGTGGCCCGGCAGGCGGACGACGTGCGCCGGTCCATCGGCCTCGTCAACCAGTTCATGGCGCTGGACTACGTGCACACCGGCCGCGAGAACCTGGTGATGCTCGGGCGGTTGCAGCGCCTCGGCACCGCGGGGGCCCGCAGCCGCGCCGACGAACTGCTGGAGCGGTTCGAGCTGACGGAGGCCGCCGACCGGCCCGTGAGCACGTACTCCGGCGGCATGCGGCGCCGGCTCGACCTGGCCATCAGTCTGATCACCGCGCCACCGGTGCTCTTCCTCGACGAGCCGACCGTCGGCCTCGACCCGCGCAGTCGCATCGGTATGTGGGACGCCATCAAGAGCCTGGTGGCGAGCGGGTCGACCGTCTTCCTCACCACCCAGTACCTGGAGGAGGCGGACCAGCTCGCCGACCGGGTGGCGGTGCTCGACCAGGGCCGGATCATCGCCCAGGGCACCCCGGAGGAGCTCAAGTCCCGGGTCGGCAGCGAGCGCATGGAAATCGCGTTTCCGACCCCGGAGGACTTCTCGGCCGCGCGCGGCTTCGTCGGCGAGGAGCGGGTCGGCTGGAACGCCGACGAGATGAAGGCCAGCATCGCGGTGGACGATGTCGCGTACCTGGTCGGGAAACTCGGCGAAATCGAGCGGAGCGGGGCCAGAATGGGCTCGCTCGCCCTGGTGAAACCCTCCCTGGACGACGTGTTCATGGAACTCACCGAGAATGCCAGGGGCCGCGCGGAGCGCGCGTCGGAAAGGGCGGGACAGAAGTGACGGTCATGTCTCAGGGCGCGGCGCACGCTCCCCGGCCAGGAGGGTCCAAACTCTCCTGGGCGATCAACGACGCCCGGGTGCTGACCGGGCGCTACGTCAACCACATCCTGCGCCAGCCGGACGAGATCGTCACCTCGGTGATGATCCCCACCGTGATGCTGCTGCTGTTCCGCTACATGCTGGGCGGGGCGGTCGACGTGGGTTCGGGCAGCTACGTGAACTTCCTGATGCCGGGAGTCCTCACCATCGGCGTCACCCTCATCGCGGTGTCCACCACGACCGGGGTCTTCCTGGACATGCAGGAGGGCTTCGTCGACCGGTTCCGGTCCATGTCGGTGCTGTCCGTGGCGGTCATCATCGGCCATGTCGTGGCCGCCGTACTCCGTGCCGTCATCGGTCTCACCGTGCTGATCGGCATCGGGTTCCTGGTCGGGTTCCGGCCGTCGGCGAACCCGCTCCAGTGGCTGGGCGCCGTGCTGGTCCTGCTGCTGTTCGCCACCGCCGTCGCCTGGATCTCGGCCCTGCTGGGACAGGTCGCCAAGAGCACCGCCGGCGCCAGCGGCCTGGCGCTGATCATCACGTTCCTGCCGTACGCGAGCAACCTGTTCGCGCCGACCGAGACGATCGCGCCCGGGCTCCGCGCCTTCGTGGCACACCAGCCGGTCACCCACGTCATCGACAGCCTGCGCGCGCTCTTCCTCGACCAGCCCCTGGGGAACTCGCTGTGGCTCGCGCTGCTGTGGTGGGGTGGCATCACCCTGGTGGCCGTTCCGCTCTCCGCCCGGCTCTTCCGCCGGCGCTTCGCCTGAGCCGGGGGAGAGGAGACACCGTGCGCCCGGACCCCGCGCTCGCCCCGGTGACGGAGGAGGTCACCGCCTTCGACCTCCCCGTGACCGGGCGGCTGCCCGCCGAACTCCGCGGCCGCTACCTCCGGATCGGCCCCAACGCGCTCGGCGTCGAGGACGCCGCGGCGCACCACTGGATGCGGAGCGAGGGGATGGTGCACGGGGTCAGGCTGCGGGACGGCCGGGCCGAGTGGTACCGCAACCGCTGGGTCCGCTCGGACGAGGTCCGCAGACGTCTCGGGGAGCCGGAGCTCGGCGTCAGGCCCAGGGTGGGCGCGGACTTCTCCTGCAACACGCACGTGATCGGGCACGGCGGCCGCGTCCTCACGCTCACCGAGGGTGGCGCGGCGCCGCAGGAGCTCTCCTACGAGCTGGACAGCATCGGCCCCTGCTCGCTCGGCGCGTCCGGGCCGGGTTTCACGATCCCGGCCCACACCAAGCGCGATCCGCGCACCGGGGAACTGCACGGCGTCTCGTACGTGGTGGGCCTCGACCACGTCCGGCACACCGTGCTGGACGCGGCCGGTGAGCTGACGCACGTCCAGGACGTCGAGATGGGCGGCAGCGTCATGGTCCACGACCTGGCGCTGACCGAGCGGTACGTCGTCGTCTACGACTCGCCGATCACCTTCCGCCCGGAGGCCCAGCGGGCGGGCGCCGCCGTCCCGTTCGCCTGGGACGGCCGGCGGCCCACCCGGGTCGGCCTGCTGCCGCGGGCCGGCGGGAGCGTCCGGTGGTTCGAGGTGAGCCCCTGCTTCGCCTCCCACACGCTGAACGCCTACGACGACGGGCCGCGCGTCGTCGTCGAACTCGTCACCTTCCCGGAGCGCTTCGACATCGGGAGGCTGACCGCCGACCGTTACGGCGCCCTGGTCCGCTGGACCATCGACCCGGCGGCGGGCACGGTGCGCGAGGAGGGGCTCGACGACCACCCGCAGGACTTCCCCCGGGTGAGCGACTCCTTCGTCTCCCGGCGCCACCGCTATGGCTACCTGGCCGCCACCGCGGCCATGTTCCGCACCTATGTGCCGCTCGACGGGCCGGTGCCGGACGGCGCGTTCGACAACGCGCTGATCAAGCACGACCTGGTGCGGGGCTCCCGCGAGATCCACCGCTTCGCGCCGGACGCCGCCGTGGGGGAGGCCGTCTTCGTGCCGGCCGGGTCCGCCACCGCGGAGGACGACGGGTACGTCATGGCGTACGTCCACGACCCGGACCGCGGCGCCGCCGACCTCGTGGTGCTGGCCGCCCAGGACTTCACCGCGAAACCGCTCGCCCGCGTCCACCTGCCGCGCCGGATCCCCCTCGGGCTGCACGGCAGTTGGCTGCCCGACTGAGCGGGCCGACCGCCCCGTCAGACGATGTGGACGTCCGGCACGTAGAGGATCCAGCGACCGCCGGCCTCCCGGAACGCCCGCTCCTTCGCCATGATCTCCTCGGCGTGGTTCCAGGCGAACAGCACCGCGTAGTCGGGGTAGGGCGCGGAGAACGCCGCGGGCGGGACCACCGGGATCCCGGCCCCCGGCGTCAGCCGGCCCTGCTTCGACGGGGTCGAGTCGCACACCACGGGCACCAGCTCTGGGCCTATCCCGCAGTAGTTGAGCACCGTCGAACTCTTCGCCGTCGCCCCGTAGCCGACGAGGCGGTGCCCCTTCTCGGTCAGCCGGCCGAGCAGCTTCACCAGGTCGGTCCTGATGGTCCCGACGGTGGCGGCGAACCCGTCCAGGGTCTCGGGCGCCGTCAGCCGCCTGGCCTCCTCCTCCGCGAGGAGCCCCGCCACCGCGGCCGTCGGCGGGCGCCGGCCGGCGCGGGCGAGGGTGTAGCGGATCTGACCGCCGTGCACCGGCAGTCGCTCGACGTCCACCAGGTCGAAGCCGGAGCGCCGCGCCATGGCGAGGACCGAGCGGGCCGTGAAGTAGTAGAAGTGCTCGTCGTAGATCTGGTCGAAGCTGGTCCGCTCGATGATCTCGCCGAGGTAGGGGTCCTCGAAGACCAGTACCCCGTCCGGCGCCAGCAGGGCCTCGGCGCCCTGGAGGACGGCGGCGATGTCCGCGACGTCGCACAGGGTGTTGGCGGCGTAGACCACGTCCGCCGGCCCTTCGGCCGCCCGCACCTCGCGCGCCGACGCGGCGTCGAAGAAGGCCCGGTGGACCCGGCCCGCGGCCTCTCCCGACGGCTCGAACGCCAACTGCCGCACGCCGGCCGCCGCCACGGTGTCGAGCACCGCTCCGTCGTTGCAGCCGATCTCGACGAAGAGCGGGTCGTCGCCGGACAGTTCGGTGGACAGGAGGCGGCGCGCCGTCCGCTCGAAGTGCTCCCGCATCACGACCGACCCCGACGAGTGGTAGGGGTAGCCCTGGTGGGCCCTGCGGGCCTGGGGGACCTCCTCGAGCAGCTGGACCATCGTGCAGGACTCGCAGACCCCCACGGCGAGGCGGAACCGGAACTCCTCCGCCGTCTCGCCGGGGGAGCGGAACGCCGAGGACAGCGGTTGCCGTCCGAAGTCGAGGAACTCACGAACCGCTGCACTGCATACCCGACAACGCGACATGGGAGCGGACCCTTCCTGGGCGTGGTGGACTCAGGCGGCGGACGGCTGCCCGGACAGACTGTGCAGGCAGGCGACCAGGCTGCGGGCCTGGATGTTGACGTAGTGGCTGTGCCGCAGCAGATCGACCAACTGGTGGACGGTCATCCAGCGGAAGTCGGGATGGCCGGGCTCGGTCTCCTGGTCCGTCTCCACGATCATGTACCGGTTCCGCGCGTGGAAGAAGCGCCCGCCCTCCTCGGAGAGGACGACGTCGTAACGGATGTGCTCCGGCGGCGCGTTCAGCACCTCGTCCAGGAACATCGGCCGGGCCTCCGTGGGCAGGTGGTCGAAGTTCACCGGGGTGCACTGCACGGTGGGGGAGAGCTCGGCCACGTCCAGGTAGCCGGGCTCGACCAGGGCGTGCACGAGCGCGTGCAGCACCCCGTCGATCCGCTTCACCAGGAAGGCGACCACGCCGGTGTCGCACGGTTTGATCATCGGCTGGGACCAGTGCTTGACCTCGCGTCCGCCGGCCACGACGTCCACGGCGACGAGGTCGAAGAAGCGCCCGGTCTCGTGGGTGACGGCGTACTCGGTGCGGTGCCAGCGGTCGAGGCGGTTGAGCGGCAGCCGCGCGGTGGTCACCTCGGAACGGCTCCGCACCTCGGTGATCCACTTCAGGATGTCGTCGACCGTGTGGCGGCTGCCACCGGCCCCGCCGCAGGAGCGGGCCAGCGCGGGGTGGAACCCCTCGTCGCCGGCCGCCAGCGGCGTCAGGGGGGCGGCGCCCGAGAAGGGCAGGCAGGACAGCACCGTGCGGGCGTCCATGTTCACCAGGTCGTCCTCACCCAGCAGTTGGTGCACCTGGCCCAACGTGAGCCAGCGGAAACCGTCGAGCAGCTCGACGTCCTCGTCCACCCACACGACCATGTTCCGGTTGCGCTTGCGGTAGAACCACGACCCCTGCTCCGACTGGCGCACGTCCGTGATCAGCCGGCCCCGGCCCTGCCCGAGGAAGTACTCCAGATAGGGCACGGCCCGGCCCCGGTGCACCCGGGTGTAGTTGCTGCGGGTCGCCTGCACCGTGGGCGAGAGCTGGAACCCGTTGACGTTGCCCGGCTCCACCTTCGCCTGCATCAGGCAGTGGAGCACACCGTCGAACTCCTTGACGAGGATCCCCAGGATGCCGATCTCCGACTGGTTGATGATCGGCTGGTTCCAGTGCGGCACCGGGTTGTCCGGGATGTGCACGTCGAGTCCCTCGACCCGGAAGAAGCGGCCGCTGTCGTGGACGAGGTCGCCGGTCACCGGGTCGCTGTGCCAGCCGACGAGGTCGTCCAGCGGGATGGGCCGCACCTCGCAGGGCGACCGGCGGGCGACGTCGCCGAACCACCGGTGGAACTCGTCCAGGCCGGTGAGCGTGCTGTCCCGCGCGTACACGGACTCCGCGATCTTCGTCGCGATGAAGGGGCTCCCGGCGGCCGGTTGGCCGACGGGGGGAGCCGATAGGTCCGTCATGGAATGCTCCTCGCTCGGCGTCGCCTCGTCAGACGATGTGGACGTCCGGCACGTAGAGGATCCAGCGGCCGTCGGCCTCCCGGAACGCCTGCTCCTTCGCCATGATCTCCTCGGCGTGGTTCCAGGCGAACAGCACCGCGTAGTCGGGGTAGGGGTCGGAGAACGCCTCGGGCGGGAGGATCGGGATGCGGGACCCGGGGGTCAGCCGGCCCTGCTTCTCCGGCGTCGAGTCGCAGATGAACGGGATCAGCTCGGGGCCTATCCCGCAGTAGTTGGTGACCGTGGCGCTCTTGGACGTGGCCCCGTAGCCGACGACGCTCCGGCCCTCGGCGCGCAGCGAGGTGAGCAGGTCGACCAGCGCCCGGGAGTTGGTCTCGACGCGGGCGCCGAACTCCTCGTAGACCGACAGCTCGGTGAGCCCCTTCTCCTCCACGGCCAGCCAGTCACCCACCGCGTCGGTGGGGACACGCTCGCCCGCCCGCGCCGTCGTGTACCGCATGGCGCCGCCGTGCACCGGCAGGTGCTCGACGTCGACCAGGTCGAAGCCGAAGCGCCGCGCCATGTTCCGCACCGAGCGGACCCCGAACAGGTAGAAGTGCTCGTCGTAGACCTGGTCGAAGTAGGTGTTCTCGATGATGTCGCCGACGTAGCGGTCCTCGAACACGAAGACGCCGCCCGGGGCCAGCAGGGCGTCGGCGCCGGCGAAGATCGAGTCGATGTACCCGATGTGGCTGATGGTGTTGGCGGAGAAGATCAGCTGGGCCGGCCCCTCGGCCGCCCGGATCCCGACCCCGGTCGCCTCCTCGAAGAAGCCGTCGCGTACCCGACAGCCGTGCGCCCTGGCCACCTCGACGGCGCCCTCGGCGGGGTCGACCCCGAGATGCCGCACCCCGGCCCGGCTGATGGCACCGAGCAGGATCCCGTCGTTGCAGCCGATCTCGACGTAGAACGGGTCGTCGCCAGCGAGTTCGGTGGCCAGGAAACGGTCCGCGGTCGCGGCGAAGTGCTCCCGCATCACAGCCGATCCCGACGAGCGGTAAGGGTAGTCCGCGGGAAACATGCGGTCCCGGGACACTTCCTTCAGCTGCTGGACCATGGCGCATCCCGTGCAGTAGCCGACGGCGAGTTGGTAGAAGAACTCCGTCTGACCACCGCTGGGGTCGATGAAAGCGTCGGAAACCGGCTGTCGTCCGAAGTCGAAGAATTCTCGGACGTTGCCGCCGCAGATACGGCAATTCGTCATGGTCGGCAGCGTACTGACGACCCGTACGGTGGCCAACCCCTATTCGCCGGCGAGGAATAAGGGAGGTGCGGTCGCCGGAATAGGGAAGAGGAACGGCTGCGGCGCCCATGGGCGCCGCAGCCGGTGCTCGGGGGGGTGGGAAATAGGAGAAGAGGGTTGTTAGTGACGCACGCCGAGCCCAGAACA
>NZ_JBHXFJ010000072.1:0-38242 GCF_042722465.1 Streptomyces sp. NPDC127098 | reverse complement strand
GGTGCCAGCCGGTCGGGGCAGCCGTTCGGCACCGGTCCGGTGGGGCCGCCGGCCGGCGCCGGCGGCCGGCGGCCGGCAGGCGAGCCAGTCACCGCCGGTCCGGCGGGCCGGCCCACCCGCGGCCCTGACGGGTCGTGCGGTCGGAGCGACAGCGTGCGTCACTGGTTGTCCTCGAGCGCCGCCTCGCCGTAGGTCTGGAGGTTCGCGAGGATCTCGGAGACGTCGGCGGTGCGCAGCGACTGCAGGTCGGTGTTGAACTGGCCGAGGACGCGGTCGAAGCCGGCCACGGTCACGGGGCCCTGCACCCAGTCACCGGTGGCGCCCCAGGCGGCCTCCTCCGGGTGCGCGGCCAGGTACTCCTCGGCGGCGCTCTGCCGGGACGGGATGGCGCCGAACGCCTCGCCCATCGCGATCTGCTGGTCGCCCTGGGTCAGGAAGCGGACCAGGTCGACGGCGGCGGCGCGGTGCGCGCTGTCCTGGGCCACGCCCCAGCAGTTGGTGTAGGCGAGGGTGCCCTGGCCCGCCGGGCCCTCCGGCATCGGCACCACGGTGTAGCCGACGTCCGGGTAGTCGGCCTCCATCGCGCCGGCCAGCCAGCCGCCCTCGATCGTCATGGCCGCCTGGCCCTTGCCGAAGGCCTCGCCGCCCCAGCCGGCGTCCACGTCGGTGGCGAACGCCATCACGCCGTCGTTGAGCATGGTCTGGACGAACTCCAGCGCCTCGACGTTCTCCGGCGAGTCGGCGGTGACCTCGGTCTGGTCGGCGTTGGTGATCCAGCCGCCGGCCTCGGTCATGAAGGCGCCGAGCCGCTGGTACTCGCTGCTGGTGACCAGGCCCGTGACGCCGTCACCGGTCAGCCGCTCGGCGACCGCGGCCAACTCCTCCCAGGTGCCCGGGTAGTCGTCCTCGGTGAGGCCGGCCTGCTCCCAGAGCGTGTCGTTGATCGCGAGCGCCAGCGCCGAGGTGTCCTTGGGGAGGCAGACCAGTTCGCCGTCCCGGGTGAAGGACTGGAGCAGCGCGGGCGAGAAGTCGTCGACGTCCTCGATCTCGGCGCCGTAGGGGTAGAGCGAGCCGCCCTGCGCGTAGTTGGCGAACTGGCTGGAGTCGACGTAGAAGACGTCGGGCGGGTTGCCGCCCGCGAAGGCCTGGCTGAGCTGCTGGTTCATGTCCTGCGCGACGTCCAGGTTGACGGTGTTCCCGGACTCCTCCTCGTACGCCTCGACCGCGGCGCGGACGGCGGCGGTCTCGGCGTCGCCCGAGGAGGCGATGAGCACGCTCAGCTCCTGCGGGCCGCTGCTCTCCTCCTGCTCGGTCTCGCCGTCGTCGAAGCTGGACGAACAGGCGGCGGCGAGCAGCGTCGCGGCGCCGACGAGGGCTATCTGGCGGCTGGTTCTGCGGGCGGTCGAGTGGTGCTTCATCGCGTTCCTCTGGGTGATGGTGCGGCTCGGGTTTACGGGGTCAGTCGGTCTGAGGGGGGCGTGACCGTGCTCTCACGGACCACGAGGGTGGGGGCGAGCACGACGTGTTCCGGCTCGCGCCCCGGGTCGGCGACCCGGGCCAGCAGCAGCCGGACGCACTCCCGGCCCACGGTCGTCATGGGCTGGTCGATGCTGGTCAGGCCGGGCGAGACCAGCGCGGCGGCCGGCGAGTCGTCGAAGCCGACGACGGACACGTCCTGTCCTGGGCTGAGGTCCCGGTCGCGCAGGGCGCGGTAGCAGCCCATGGCGAGGGTGTCGCTCGCGGCGATGATCGCGGTCATCCCGGCGTCGAGCAGCGGCTCGACCGCCGCCGCGGCGTGCGCGACCTCGTCGGTGCTCTCCGCCCGCCGGCCGCGGCTCGGCAGGCCGTGGCGCTGGACGGCGCGCTTCCAGCCGAGCGCCCGGTCGTCGCCGGCGCCCGAACCCCGCGGCCAGCCGAGGAAGCCGATCCTGGTGTGGCCGAGCTCCACGAGGTGGTCGACGGCCGCCTCGATGCCGGCGGCGCCGTCGATGTCCACGAAGTCGCCTATCTGGCGCCCCGTCCACATGCGCCCGAAGGCGGCGAACGGCACACCGTGCTTTTCCAGCCACGCCTGACGGGGGTCGCCGCGGTGGGTGTCGCTCAGCACGAAGCCGTCGACGCTGTAGGTGTCGAGCAGTTCCTGGTAGGCCGTGAGCGGCGCGGGACCGAGGGGCGAGGCGAACAGCAGGATGCGGTGCCCGGCCTCCTCCGCGGTCTGGGTGAGGGCGTGCAGGAAGCGGTCCATCACCGGCGTCGAGCGGTCGACGTCGACCGACTGGATGCCGTAGCCGATCAGCCGGCTGGAGCGGGTGCGCAGCGTCTGAGCCGCGCGGTGCGGGCGGTAGCCCATCGCCTCGATGGCCTGTTGGACCCGCTCCAGGGTGTCGGGACGCAGCAGCTCCGGCGCGTTGATGGCGTTGGAGACGGTCTGGGGCGAGACGCCGGCGCGGCGCGCGACCATGGCGAGGGTCACCCCTCCCTGTCGTCCTGCCTGCCGGCCGGCCGGTGGCGTCATCGCTCGTCGTCTCCCGTGGTCTGTCGCGGTCTGTCGTCGGCCCGTTGATGTTGCTCTTGTGTTTCTTGGAGCGCTCCAGGGGCATTGCCGAGCCGCTGAACTGCGTCTACATTCATTTGAACGCTCCAATGGCTGAGAAGATTGGTATCAACGTTCATGAGTGTCAAGTCCCCGGTCGAAACCGAGGCCGGGCTGCAACCGTTCCTGCACGACGCGTGCGTGACGCTGTACGCCCCGAGCTTCGCCGTCTCCCGTCCCGACGGGCAGTTCGAGCGGGGCGTCGACGGCTTCTACCACGCCGACGTGCGGGTGCTGTCGCGGCTGCGGGTGGCCGTGGACGGGGTGCCCGTGGTGGCGGCCGGGGGCGGCCTCGAGGGCGCGGACGGCGCGCTGTTCAGGTCGGTGCTGCGCGGGGTCGCCGAGGCCACGGCCGACCCGGCGGTGACGTTGACCAGGCGGCGGGCGATCGGCCCCGGGGTGCTGACGGAGGCCCTGGAGGTGGTGAACGCGGGCGGCCTGCCGGCGCGGATATCCCTCACGGTGGACGCCGGCAGCGATCTCGCGGCGATGGAGCGGGTCAAGTCGGGGACGCCGACGGCCGAGGTGGCCGCGGACCCCCTCGGGGACGCCGGCCTCGTGTGGACCGATCCCGACGAGGCCGGCACGACCGTGCGGCTGTCCTCGTCACCCGCGCCCGACGAGCTCACGGCGGGCCCGGACGGCGGGCTGCTGCGCTACGACATCTCCCTGGCCCCGGGCGGGAGTTGGTCGGCCGAGCTGGTGGTGACGGTGGCCGACGGCGGCCCGCCGACCTTCCCCGCCGCCGAGCCGGGATCCACGCCGTGGCGCGAGCCGCGACTGCGCAGCGCCGACCGCCGCTTCGACCGCTGGCTCACCCAGTCCCACCTCGACCTGGAGCGGCTGCTGCTCGCCGACCCCGAGCAGCCGTCCGACCTGTTCCTGGCGGCCGGCGCACCCTGGTTCGCCACCCTCTTCGGCCGCGACTCGCTGTGGGCGGCGCGGATGCTGCTGCCGCTGTCCACCTCGCTCGCCGCCGGCACGCTGCGGGTGCTGGCCCGCAGGCAGGGCACCGTGGTGGACGAGAACAGCCAGGAACAGCCGGGCAAGATCCTCCACGAGGTGCGCCGCGCCACGCTCGAACTCCCCGACCACGGCATCTCGTTGCCGCCGCGCTACTTCGGCACGGTGGACGCCACCCCGCTCTGGGTGACGCTGCTGCACGACGCCTGGCGCTGGGGCCTCGACCCGGCCGAGGTCGCCGCCCTGCTGCCGCACGCCGAGGCGGCGCTCGGCTGGATGCGGGACCACGGGGACGCCGACGGCGACGGCTTCCTGGAGTACATCGACACCACAGGACGTGGCCTGGCGAACCAGGGCTGGAAGGACTCCGGCGACTCCATCCGCTACCGCGACGGCTCCCTCGCCACCGCGCCGATCGCGCTGTGCGAGGTGCAGGCCTACGCGTACGAGGCGGCGCTGGCCGGCGCGGCCCTGCTGCGCGCCTTCGACCGACCGGGCGCGGACGAGTGGGAGGAGTGGGCCGAGCGGCTCAGGTCCCGCTTCCGGCAGCGGTTCTGGGTGCAGGACGAGCTCGGCCCCTACCCGGCGGTCGCACTCGACCGCGACAAGCGGCCGGTGGACTCGGTCACCTCGGGCTTCGGTCACCTGCTGGGCACCGGGCTGCTCGACCACGAGGAGAGCGCGCTGCTCGCCGCCCGGCTGGCGGGCCCGCACCTGGACTCCGGCTTCGGCCTGCGCACATACAGCAGCGCCGGCGCCGGCTACAACCCGCTCGGCTACCACGTCGGCGCGGTCTGGCCGCACGACACGGCCATCGCCGTCTCCGGCCTGGCCAGGGCCGGGTTCCCCGAGGCGGCCGGCCAGTTGGCCGGCGGCCTGCTGCGGGCCGCCGACGGCTTCGAGGCCCGGCTGCCCGAACTCCTCGCCGGCTACGGCGCGGACGAGGGCGCCCGCCCGGTGCCCTACCCGGCGTCCTGCCGGCCCCAGGCGTGGGCCGCGGCGGCCTCCGTCCAGGTGCTGACCTCGCTCCTGGGCCTGGTGGCGGACGTGCCGGGCGGCACGCTCACGGTGGCCCCCGGCCTCCCGGACGAGCTGCGCCCGCTGAGCGTCTCAGGCCTGGCCGTGGCGGGCTCCCCCCTGGAGATCGCGGTCCCCGCGACGGGCGCCCCGACGGTGACGACGAAGGCCACGGTGCGGGTCAGCACGCGCTGACCCGGTGGAGTTCCGGGTGGGTGGGAGGCACGGGTCTCACCCACCCGCCCGCGCTCTCCCTGACGCCACTGCCCGCCGGCGGGTCAGTCGTCGGCCAACAGGCCGTTCCGTTCGGCGAGCACGCCGGCCTGGAAGCGGGTGCGCGCGCCGAGCCGGTCCATCAGGTCGGCGACGTGCCGGCTGACCGTCCGCGTGCTGACGCCGAGTTGGCGGGCGATCGTCTCGTCCTTGAGACCGGCGACCAACAGCGTCAGCAGGTCCTTGTCCCGTGCCATCTCCTCGTCCGCGACCAGCAGGGGCGCGGCCTGCTCCCAGAGGAGTTCGAAGAGGGCGACCAGCGCGTCGAGCAGTGCGCTCGGGCGAACGATCACCGCGCTGGTCACCATGTCGTCGAGCACCAGCGGCAGGAGCGCGACCTGCCGGTCCGCGATCGCCAGCTTCATCGGGACCCGGGGATGCACCCGTGACAGCTCGCCCCGCTTGGCCGCCAGCACCGCCGCGTCCAGGCCGCCCGGCTGGCTCAGCGACTCCGGCGCGTAGATGCCCCGCACCCGAACGCCCTCCCGCAGCAGCCCGTTGACCGCGCCCTGGCCGTCCTCCTCCGTGGGGCTGGCATAGGGCGGGCGGTCGAACACCAGCAGTTCCGCACGGCAGTTGCGGGTGAACTGGGTGAAGCGGGCGGCGATCGCGGCCTGTCCGACCACGATCTCCAGCAACTCGCTCGGCTGGCGTTCGACATGGACCTCGGCCGCCAGCGCGCGCGCCGTCACCCGGATCTTCTCCAACTCCTCGCGGCGCCGCGCCACCAGCAGGTCGATCGCCGAGTCCGGGTGGGTCGCCAGCAGTCGCACCGGCCGGCCCGGCAGGCGGCTCACCAGCCCCAGCTCCTCGAGTTCGCCGGCGGCCCGCCGGGTCGCCCCGGAGGATCGCCCGAGCCGCCCGGCGAGTTCGGGGACGGTGAGCCCGGGGGCTGCCAGCAACGCTCGGTAGGCGGTTTCGGCGAAGTCGGTGACGCCGAGGGGTTGCAGCATTCCGCGATGCTGTCGGAAAGCAGACGTGGCGACAAGACGAACCCGAGGCTTATTTCGTCACACCCCGCCGTGGGATAGGACTCGGTCATGTCCCATCCTCGGCAGTCCACCTTCCGAAGAGCCGCGCTGATCAGCGGCCTCGTCGCCGTGCTCGGCGTGCTCGCCGCCCCGCCCGCGCCGGCCGTCCCCGGGCCCCCGCCCCCGACCGCCGGAACCGGCACGGGCACCGGCACCGTGCTGCTGGTCACCGGGGACCGGGTGACGCTCGGACCGGACGTCGACGGCGCACCCTCCGTGACGGTGACCCCGGCCGACCCCTCGGCCGCCTTCGCGTTCCAGACGCTGCGGCAGAACGGCGACGTCTACGTGCTGCCGAGCTCCGTCGCCCCCCTCGTGCCCGACGTGCTCGACCTGGAGCTCTTCAACGTCACCCGCCGCGCCGCCGAGGACGGCGCGGCCGCCGCCGACACCGTGCCGCTCATCGTGCGCGGCGCCGGGACGCCGGACGCATTCGCCGACGACCCCGACCCGCTTCCGCTGCCCAGCATCGACGCCGACGCGCTCGCCCTCGACGCGCACGAGGCCCCCGACTTCGTCGACTCGCTGCTCACCGCCCGGTCGTCGCTCGCCGCCGGTGAAGGCCCGCGGGTGTGGCTCGACCAGCGCCTCACCGCGGCCGAACTCGACCAGAACCTGCGGCAGATCGGCGCGCCCGAGGTGTGGGACACGGGCCTCGACGGCTCCGGCGTGGACGTGGCGGTGCTCGACACCGGCGTCGACCGCGCCCACCCCGACCTCGCCGGACAGGTCGTCGCCGAGGCCGACTTCACGGCCGACGGCTCGCCCGCCGACGAGAACGGCCACGGCACCCACGTCGCCTCCGTGCTCGCCGGCACCGGCGCCGCCGCAGCGGGCGCCCGACACGGGGTGGCGCCCGGGGCCCGGCTGCTGTCCGGGAAGGTGCTCGACGCCGCCGGCACCGGCTACGCGTCCTGGGCGATCGCCGGCATGGAGTGGGCGGTCGAACGCGGCGCGGACATCGTCAACCTGAGCCTGGGCGGCCGCGCCTCGGGCGACGACCCGGTCTCGCTCGCGGTGGACGCGCTGAGCGCCGAGCACGGCACGCTGTTCGTCGTGGCGGCCGGCAACGTCGGACCCACCATCGGCTCGGTCGGCTCCCCTGGAGTGGCGGAGAACGCGCTGACCGTGGGCTCCGCCCGGGCCGACGGCGGCACGTACCGCGGCTCGTCGCGCGGGCCGACCGCCGGCACCTACCGGGCCAAGCCCGACCTGCTGGCGCCCGGCGTCGACATCGTCGGCGCGCGGGCCGGCGGCGGTGACACGGCCCCCTACACGACGATGACGGGCACCTCGCAGGCGACGCCACACGTGGCGGGGGCGGCGGCGCTGCTCTGGCAGCGGCACCCCGACTGGGACTGGCGGCAGGTCAAGGCCACGCTGACCACCACCGCCGACCCCTACGACGTCGAACAGGTGTGGTCGCACGCGGAGGGCGGCGGGCTGCTCGACCTGCCGCAGGCGACGAACGAGACGCTGGTGGCCGACCGGTCCAACCTCGACTTCGGCTACCTGCGGGACGGCACCGCCGGGGACGGGCTCAGCCTGACGCTGACGCTCACCAACACCGGGACCACGCCGGAGCGGTTGACGCTGGACGACTGGCAGCAGAACGTCGCGACCACCGAGGACGCGCCCGCCGACCTGGTGCGGGTCTCCCCCGCCGAACTGACCGTCGCCCCCGGCGCCGCCGCCGAGGTCACCGTCACGCTCGACCTGCCGGCCGGGCTCTTCGGCGTCCACACCGGGGCCGTGACCGTCACGCGGGCGGGCGCCGGCGGCGAGCCGCTGGTGCTGCCGGTGAGCCTGTACGCCGAGCCGCCGCGCCGCGACCTCGACGTGACGGTGCTCGACCGCAGGGGCGAACCGTTCGCCGGCGGCAGCGTGCTGGTCGGCAACATGGAGTCGGCGTGGCTGCCCACGGGCGGCACGTTCGCCGTGCTGCCGCTGGACGAGAACGGCCGGGCGCACGCCCGGATGGCCCCCGGCCCGTACACCACGATGGTCACCGTCGAGACGCCGGCGCGCGGCGCGGAGCCGGCGAGCTGGTCCATCGCCGGCGATCCCGAGGTGGCGCTCTGGGAGGACGCGTCGGTGGTGATCGACGCGCGCCGGGCCGAGCCGCTGGCGCCGGCCGAGGTGGCGGGCGTCGACACCCTGGTCACCGAGGCGTACCTCGCCTACGAGCGGCGGGACGCGGCCGGGCTCGGCACGGTCGGCGCCCAGCTGTACGCGCCGCCGGAGGACGTCGAGCGCGGGCGGGTGTTCCTCCAGCCGACCGCGCCGGTGACGCACGGCGAGGCGGCCGCCGAGACCAGGTGGCGGCTGGCCGCGACCGGCCGGCCCGCGCCCGGGCGGGCCGACCTCTACGACCTGGCGCTCGGCGGGCCCACCATCCCCGACCCGCCGGTGTACGGCGTCTCCCGGGCCGAGGCCAGGGAGCTGGTGCGCGTCGACGCCGACTACCGGGCACTGGGCGAGGACGTCTCGGACGTCACCGAGTTCCGACTGGCCCGGCTCGGCCTCGGCGCGACGGACCTGGCCGTCGCGCATCCGCTGCCGCTGCCCGGGCGGCGGATCGAGATGGTCAACGCGCGCCCCGACCTGGCCTGGGTGCAGTGCGTCAACGGGCCCGACCCCGACCTGGCGCAGTTCTGCGCGCCGCCCACCACGTACGAGCCGGGCGGCAGCGACGCGCCGGTGTGGTTCAGGGGCGCCACGGTGTCGGCGACCGGACTCCAGCACGAGGACGACCGCCTGGCGGTGGGCGTCGGGCTGAGCGACGGCCAGCACATGGGCCACCTGCGGGACCGGGACGCGGCCGGCTGGCGGCCGATGCGGCTGTTCCGCGACGGGGAGGAGCTGGCGCCGCTGTACGACGGGGTGTTCCCGACGCCACCCGGGCGCGGCACGTACCGACTCGAGTCCTCGGTGCGGCCCGACCAGGAGCGGCTGCCGATCGGGCGGGCCATCGACACGGCCTGGACGTTCACGTCCGAACCCGGGGACGCGCCGCGGCCGCTGGTCGTCGACTACCGCCCGGCCGAAGGCGCGTTCCCCGCCTGGCGGCCGCCGACGCTGCGGCTGCGGCTCGCGAGCACCGACCACATCGGCGGCGAACTGCCGACGGTGGCCGGCACGCTGCGGGTCTGGCTCTCCAGGGACGGCGGCGAACGGTGGACGCGGGCGCTCGTCCTGCCGAAGCGGGACGGCACGTCCCTGGTGGCCGCGCCGCTGCTGCCGCGACCCGGCGACCACCTCTCCATCCGCGTCACCGGTGAGGCGCGCGACGGCCGCGCCATCGAACAGACGATCCTCGACGCGTACCCCGTCGGGCGCTGAACCGGGCCGCGCGAAGCGCCGCCGCGCTCCGCGCGGGTGCCGGCGCCGGGGCGTGGCGGCTGCGCCGCCAGGCACCCGGGCGCTCCGCGCCGGGTTTCCCCACCGCCCGCCCTTTCACGCGCTGCGCGCGGCCCGCGCCGGTGGTCCGCCTCGGTCGTGGCGTACGCCCAGGACGTGGCGGAACGTCAGAGGCGGCGCCGGC
The DNA here is from genome assembly GCF_042722465.1 of Streptomyces sp. NPDC127098. Lineage (NCBI taxonomy): Bacteria > Bacillati > Actinomycetota > Actinomycetes > Kitasatosporales > Streptomycetaceae > Streptomyces > Streptomyces sp. NPDC127098. The sequence goes on along the minus strand of NZ_JBHXFJ010000072.1, from coordinate 28,821 downwards.
CCAGTTCGGTGAGGAGTGTGGGGAGCGCGGCAAGGCCGGTGATTCGGTGGGGTGGTAGAGGGCCGTCGGCCAGCTCGCGGTGTCCCGTGCGGTCGAGCCAGATGCCGTGCAGGCCGGCGGCGGTCGCGCCGGCGGCGTCGATGTCGGGGCGGTCGCCGACGTAGGCGACGGCCTCCGGCGGCAGCCCCAGCGCCGTGCAGACCGCCCAGAACGCCTCGGGCGCCGGCTTGGCGTGGCCGAGTTCGTCGGAGCAGACCAGGACCTCGAAGCGGTCCCTGATGCCGAGCGCGAGCAGCTTCGCCTCCTGGCCCGACAGGGCGGAGTTGGAGAGCAGGCCGTGCCGGTAGCCGGGGGTGAGCGCGTCGAGGGCCGGCAGCACGTCGGGGAACGGCACGTGGTGGCCGGCCCGGTGGGCCAGGTAGCGGTCGAACCAGGCGTCGGCCTCGGCGTCGGTGAGCGGCTGGCCGAGGAACGCGCGGGCCCGCTCGCGGCGCTGTTCCTCGAAGGTCAGCTCGCCGGCCTCGAAGCGGGCGTAGTGCTCCTCCATCACCGAGCGCCAGCGCAGCAGCGCCGCCTCGGGGTCGGCGAACCGGTCGAGCAGGCCCTCGGCGGCCAGGTGGCGCAGCGCGCCGGCGCGGTCGGAGCCGGTGTAGTCCCAGAGCGTGTCGTCGATGTCCCACACCACGGCCCGAATCGTCATGGTCCGGACCGTAACACCGGCCGCCCGGCGAGCGCGCCGCGAGCCGGTCAGCTCACATAGAGGGACCTGCCGTGCGTGGCGGCGACCCCCGGGGCGGAGACGCCGCCGGGCGCGATGACCTCGAGGACGCGGCCCACGCAGTCCGCGTGTTCGTAGACGAGGACGTTCTCGTCGGTGTTGTTGCGCACCTCGGACGGGTGTCCCGGCACGTTGTAGCAGCCGCTGGGGTTGGTGATGTGCCAGCCGTCGCCGCGGATGTCGCCGTTGGCGGCGTGGGCGGGGGCGGTGAGGCCGAGGGCCAGCACTCCGGCGGCCACGACGGCACCGAAGGGGGCGGTGATCCGACGCATGAGGAACTCCTTCAGCAAGGGGACCATGCGGGACTCACGGTAGTAAGTCGTGCGCCTGCTGTAATCACTCACAGGCCTGAACCCACCCCGGGCTCAGTGCGACCCGGCGGCGCGTCCGGCTCACGCGCGGCGCGCGTCTCAGCCCACGCCCCTGTCGAACAGTCGGCGGAACCAGCGGGTCAGGACGTCGTCGACCGCCCTGGCCGTGGGCAGCTGTGGGGCCGGCTCCAGGCCAGGTTCCCCGGCCAGCGGGTGCGCCAGGTCAGGCACGGTGACGAGTTCGACCTCGCCCGGCCGCGGGTGTCGCTCGCGCAGCGCGTCGACCAGGGCGGCCGCGTCCGTGCGCAGGTCCTGGTGATCCCGCTCGCCGCTGACGAGCAGCAGCGGCGGTCGTGCCGTGAGATCGTCGACGCGGGCGACGAAGTCCAGTTCGTCGGCGACCTGGTGGGACTCCGCGGTCCACCGGTACGGCTGTCCGGTGAGGCCCTCGACGAGCCCGACGACGGACCGGATCCGCACCGCCGGGTTGACCAGGGCGACCGCCCGGATCGGGATCCGGCCCGTGGCCAGCACCCGCAGCGCCACGGCCCCGCCGAGCGAGGCGCCGAGCACGCTGATCGGCCCGTCGTCGACCGGCAGCTGGTCGCGCAGCGCGGTGAGCGCGGCCGGGAACTCGTCGGCGGCCTGCCGGGCGAGCGGGGCCAGAAAGGCCGTCAGCGGTTCCTGGCGGGCGAGTTCGAGGACGGCGTCGACCCGTCCCTCGACCATCCGCGCGCCACACATCGGCATGCCCAGGTGGACCCGCCAGGCAGGCACCCCGGCCATGGGCAGCGCGGCCGCGAACGCCGCGTCCGTGCGTGGCGCGTCCAGCATGTGCCACGTCACGATCAACGGCGCGGGACCGTCGAAGGCCGCCGGTGGGAGCGCCGTGAACGGCACCCCGGCCGCGGTTCCAGTGATCGTCTCCATGGTTCCTCCCTCGGCTCCAGGCTTGACACCGTAGGGAGTTCGGCGAGGCCGGCGGCCCGCGTTCTGCCGCCAGCCGATTCACCGACCGCGAACCGCCGCCGGCCCTCCGCTGCGCGCGGAGGCGTCAGAGTCCGCCACCCCCGCCACCGCCGCCGAATCCGCCGCCGCCACCCATCCCGCCGCGACCACCGATTCCGTGGCGGCTTCGCCGTCCCTTCGTCAGCGCGCCGTAGACGATCAGCACGAACGCGACGTTGAAGAGCACGATCCCGCTCACGGCGATCACGACGAACACGGTGCTGCCGTCCATGGACCCTCCCCGGGTTCCGAGACCGGATTCCCCGCCCCTACCCACGTGGCGCGTCGCGACTCGCTGCGGCGTCCTCGGGCCGACCTGCCGGCCCGCGTCAGCCCGTAGCATCGGCCCGTGCGCATCATGACGTGGAACCTGTGGTGGCGGTTCGGCGACTGGCGGGCGAGGCGGGCGGTCATCCTGGACTGGCTGCGGCGGGAGCGCCCCGATGTCTGCGGGTTCCAGGAGGTCTGGGCGACGGAGGACGAGAACCTGGCTGGCTGGCTGGCCGGGGAGCTCGGCATGCACTGGATGTGGGCCCCCGGCGCGGTGTTCGAGCACTGGCGGGGTCGGGTCCGGGAGCCGGCCGACGCGGTCGGGAACGCGGTGCTCAGCCGCTGGCCGATCGTGGACTCCGAGGTGCGGCGGCTACCGACGGCCGGTGGTCCCGACGAGGTGCGGACGGCGTTGTTCGCGCTGGTCGACGCGCCGGGGGCGCGGGTGCCGTTCTTCACCACCCATCTGCACTCGGACCCGGCGGGCTCGGCGGTGCGGGTCGCGCAGGTGACGGAGCTCGCCCGGTTCGTCGCCGAGCGGCGGGCCGGGACGCCGTTCCCGCCGGTGGTCACGGGGGACTTCAACGCCGAGCCGGGCGCCGACGAGCTGCGGTTGTTCGGCGGGACGCTGACGGCGCCGGCCGTGCCAGGGCAGGTCATGACCGACGTCTGGCGGTTCGCGGATCCGGGCCGGCCGGCCGACACGTTCCGCTCGGGGCCACCCCCGGCCGACGGGGCGCTGTCCTTCGGGAGCCGCACCGACTACATCCACCGGGGCTCCACGGGGCCCGGCGGCGAGGGCGCGGTCACCGCCGTGTGGCGCACGGGCGCCGGGCCCGTCCCCGGGGGCGACTCCGACGTCTGGCCCTCGGACCACGCGGCGGTGATGGCCGAGCTCTCCGCCTGATCAGTGGATCGGCGAGCCGGGGCCCAGCGGCAGGCCCAGGGCGTACCAGATCCCGAACAGCGCGGTCCAGGCGGCCATCATGGCCAGCGCGGCCGGCAGCGTGAAGGACACCAGGGTGCCGATGCCCGCCCGCTTCTGGTAGGTCTGGAGGTAGCCGACGGTGAGGACGAACGTCGCGCTCATCGGCGTGATGGAGTTGGTGCACGAGTCCGCGATCCGGTAGACGGCCATCACGGTCGCCGGATTGGCCCCGATGAGCATGGTCATGGGGATGAGCACGGGCGCGAGGAGCGCCCACAGCGCGGTGCCGCTGGTGATGAGCAGGTTCAGCATGGCGATGGCCCCGACCAGCAGCATCAGTACGACGAAGATCGGCGCGTCGAGCCCCTCCAGGGCCTCAGCTCCGCGGACGGCGACGACGGTGCTGATGGAGGTCCACTCGAACAGCGCCAGGAACTGCGAGACCGCGAAGAAGAGCACGAGGAGCGGTGCGATCGACCTGACGCCGTCCGCCATGAAGTGCGGCAGGTCGGACGAGCTGGTGAGCCTGCCGGTCAGGTACGCGTAGGTCGCCCCGACGACCACGAAGAACAGGCTCAGCACCAGGGCGATGCCGTTGAAGAGCGTGGAGTCGATGACGGCACCGTTCGGGCCGCGCAGCGGGGAGCCGGCCGGGATCATCCCGACGACCAGCAGGCCGAGGTAGCCCGCGGCGACGACGCCGGTCCTGCGCAGCGCCCGGAGTTCGACCTCGGCGGCGACGGCGTCGGCCCCGGTTCCGGTGGTCGGTCCCGCGGCGCCGTCGTCCGGCGTGAGTTCGTGCTCGCGCCTGGCCAGCACCTTCTCGGTGACCGCGGTGAGCACGACCGCGAGGACGAGGGCGGAGACGGTGGTGAAGTAGGTGTTGTCGGTGGCCCGGACGACCGTGTCCGGGTCGACGAGCTGCGCGGCCTCGGTGGCGATCCGGGCGAAGACGACGTCGCTTGGGGCGATGAACGGGTTCGCGTCACCGGCGGCGTTGATCGACAGGAAGCCCACGATCATGCCCAGCATGGGGGACCGTCCGACCGCTTTGAAGACCAGTGCCGCCAGCGGTATGAGGATGACGTAGGCGCTGTAGGAGAGGAACTTCGACAGCGCGCCGGCGAGACAGACCGTGAACACGGCGTAGCGGGGGTGCACGCGGGCCAGGGTGTGCCGGGCCAGCGACTCGAGCATGCCGGAGCGGTCGGCGATCGCCAGGCCGAGCATGATGATCAGCATGGTGCCCAGCGGGCCGAAGGTCAGGAACGACTCCTCGGCCCCGAGCATCAGCTCGCGGATGGCGTCGACCGACAGCGCGTTCCTGACCGGTGACGGCTCGCCGGTCGCCGGGTCGAGGGCCGAGACGCCGGCGGCGGCCATGATCGCGCTGGCGACGGCGACGACGCAGAACAGCATCCAGAACAGGAAGAAGGGGTGCGGCAGCCGGTTGCCGACGCGTTCGACCCGGTCGAGAAAGCGGGTGAGTCTTTCGGATCCGCGCGTTGTTTCGGAGGTGGCGGTCATTTTCCTGACTCCTTTTACCGGAGGGTCGTGTTCACAGGTCGACGCGGATGGTGCCTTGACCCTGGTCAAGGAGGATTTCGGTACCGTACGCCCGCGACAGCGTGCGGAGCCGGTCGAGGATGCGATGGGCTGCGGTGACGTCCGCCACCTGCGGCGTTCCCCGGTCGGAATGGTGCGGGGTGTCGAAGGTGAGCGTTGTCGGGAGCAGGGTGATGTCGAGCGCGCCGGGGCGGGTGAAGGAGAGCGTGACCGCGACGCTTTCGAACCAGATCCGTTCGGCGAAGGCCCCTTTGACGCGTTTCTGTTCGAGCATCTCGCTCGCGGTGTGCCGCACGGGGTCGAGGCCGGTACGCCGCCAGGCTTCCCGGGTCAGCGGGAACTGGCGGTTCTGCATGAAGACGAAATTCCCGAGGGAGTAGAAGATCGGCCGGTTCCGGTACACCTCGATGCCCCGCAGCTGGTGCGGGCCGTGGCCGAGGACGACGTCGGCGCCCTCGTCGACGGCCGCGCGCGCGAGCTCGGGCAGGAAGGGCGGGGGTTCGGCGCTGTGGTTGCCCGGTTCGTGGGTGTGCAGGGCGACCACGGCGAGGTCGGCGCTCTGCTTGGCCTGCCGCACGCTGGTGCGCAGGGCGGCGACGTCCTCCTCCTCGACCCGCCAGTGGGGTCCGGTGCGGCCCCCGGTGGCCGCGGAGGAGACGAACGCGGTTCCGCCGAGGGTCACGGAGCCGTCCCGCGCGTCGGCCCGTCGCGCCGCGTGGTGCAGGGAGGCGGGCGGGAGGCGGTCGCGGATCGCGGCCATGGCCCGGAGCTCGGCGGGCTCGACGGCGAACCACTTCCTGGTACGCAGGCCGTTGATGCCGGGGCGCGCGGGCACGATCCCGAACGGGTCGCTGGCCAGGGACATGGCCTGGTAGCGGGTCGCCGCCGAGACGAGCGCGACCCGTCCGTGGCGGGTGGAGAGGTACCGCGGGGCGCGCGCGGCGGTGAGGGACTCGCCGGCGCCGGCGTGGACGAGCCCGGCCGCGTCGAGGACGGCGCTGGTGGAGCGCAGGCCGGCCACGCCCCAGTCGGTGGCGTGGTTGTTCGCGCGGGAGACCATGTCGATGCCCATGGCTCGGACGTCCGCTCCGCCGCGGACCGAGGTGACCAGCCACGATCCCCCGGGCTCGGCCTCCGGCCAGCCGTCGAAGCGGTCGAAGTCGATCGCGGTCGTCTCGAAGTTCCCGATGGTGACGTCGGCGCCGCGCAGGGTGTCGAGGAGGCGGGGCGCCGACGCTTCGAGGCGGGGGGTCAGGACGTCGTCGTCGAGGACGAGGTCGCCGACCGCGGCGAGGGTGATTCCGGTGGGGACGCTCATGCCGGCTCCCCTTCCAGGACGTGCAGCGTGACGGTGGACCGTCCGTCGACAAAGACGCGGTTGGTCGCGACCACCTGACGGCGGTCGGTGGTCTCGGCCGCACCGGTGCCGGAGTTGACGTCGAAGCGGGGGAAGTTGCTGGAGGCGATGTCGACGCGGATCCGGTGGCCGCGGGCGAAGAGGTTGGCGGTGTCGGGGGCCTCGACGGTCACCTCGTAGACCCGCCCGGGTTCGAGCGGTGCCGGCGTCTCGAACGAGTCCCGATAGCGGCACCGCAGGATGCCGTCGGTCAGGTTCATGGCGAAGCCGGCCGGGTAGTCGGCGTTCGGCGGGTGGACGTCGATCAGCTTCACCGTGAAGTCGGTGTCGACGGCGCTCGATGAGACCGTGAGCCGGGCGACGACGGGGCCGGCCACCACGAGGTCGTGGTCCAGCGGGGCGGTCTGGAAGGTGAGCACGTCGGGGCGGGAGTCGAGCGGCAGCCGGGACCCGCCGAGGGAGAACGTCCGGTCGTCGGGGCGCTGGTCGAAGGCCCCGCCCACCATCACCGGTTCGCCCGAGGTCACCTGTCCGCCGATGGTCGGCACCGGATCGCGCGGGTCGTGGTCGTACTCCAGGTACCCGGTGAGCCCCCGGGGGTCAGGCGTGAGCTCCCCGCCAGCGGTGAGGTGGAGCTCGGTGGGGCGCGCGCCCTCGGGCGGCCAGGTCGAGCTGACCAGCCAACGGCCGCCGTGGTCGAGGCGTCCCTCGGCGGTGCGCCGGCCGGAGCCGCCGCCCATCAGGAAGTAGCGGACGGCCGGGTCGCTCGTCGGCGTCGGGGAGAGCTGGGCGTCGAACCAGTCCGCCCGGAACTCGACGTAGTCGGCCGCCAGGTTGCCGTCCAGGGTGGCCGCGGGGCCGAAGTCGACGTCCCCTGCGCAGGGGACGCTGCGCCTGCCGTGCGTCCAGGGCCCCAGAACCAGGTAGGCCGGGCTGCTCTTGCGGGCGCCGAGTTCGTGGAAGTTCTCGACCGCGGTCCGTATGTAGGGGTCGTACCAGCTGGAGATGTGCAGGCTCGGCACGTCGGGGAAGCGGTCGAAGTGCCCGCGCCCGTAGATGCCGAGCTGCCGCCAGTAGGGCCCGAAGGGACCGTGCTCCCACTGCTCGAACAGGTAGTCCTCGTACTCCGGGGCGTGCCGCAGCGGCGAGTGCCCGCGCCGCCAGGGCAGCTGCCCGAACCACTCCTCGATCGACTCGCCGTCGAGCGCGGCGCGCCGCACCGGGTCGGCCAGCGTCCGCGCGCTGGTCTTCGCCCGGGCGAAGGCCCAGGTGGCCTGCTTGAGCTCGAAGGCCCCGCCCAGCCGGACGCCGGTCTCGTAGGCGCTGGCGAAGCCACCGGAGTCGAGGAACATCGCCGCCAGGGACGGCGCCCCGAGCGAGGCGAGCGCGGTCTGCGTGTGTGCCGCGTAGGAGACCCCCATGGTGGCCACCCGGCCGTCGCACCACGGTTGGGCCGCGATCCACTCGACCGTGTCGTAGCCGTCCTCGGCCTCGCCGAGGTACTTGACGAACTCACCTCCGGAGTCGCCCCGGCCGCGGCAGTCCTGCCGGACCACGTGGTAGCCGCGCGCCACGAAGCGCCGGCACACCGCCTCCGGCGGGGGCGGGTTCCAGGACTCGAAGGCCCCGTCCGAGCCGCGCGGCTTCCGGCGGCCGTAGGGCGTGCGCTCCAGCAGCACCGGCCGCGGGCCCGGCTCTGGCTCGGCGGCGTAGACGTCCGCGACGAGCGCCACCCCGTCCCGCATCGGCACCGAGACCACCCGGCGCCATCCCGACCCCGGCTCCGGGACGGCCTGCCAGCCGCCGTCACTCCCCGGCCTCTCGACCACGTCCACTCCCTCGCGTCGTGCTGTCCGCTGATGAGCCGGGACTGTAGGTCGCGGTCGGTGCCGTATGCCCGATTGTTACCGCGAGGACGTCAACTGTTCGATTACAGTCGTCGGGTGCCGGTGCTGCTTGATCTGAGGGGCGCGAAGAGCTCGGACGTGGCCGTCGGAACGTCGCCGATCTCCGAGCTCCAGGCCTGCCTGCACGCGCTGGCCGAGCCCGACCACCACCTGGAGTCCCGGTCGTGGCTGACGAGGACCGACGAGTCGCTGCCCCGCGAACTGCGACACCGGCTGACGTGGTTCGCGCCGCTCTGGGCACGCCGTCGCTGCCGCCTCCTGCTGCCCCTCGGCCCGCCACTCGACGTGGATCTCCAGACGGAGATCGGCCGGGTGTCGAAACTCCGCCAGGACGATTTCGTCGAGGCCGCCGCCTACTCGATCCAGGGCGGCTCCTTCGCTCCCCGGTCCGCCGTCACCAGGCCCGACGAGTTCATCGCGGCCTGCGAGGCCCGCTCGTTCTCACGCGGCGAACTGGCGAGATCGCTGATCGATGACCCGGAGGCGTTCCGGTGCGATCTGGTGCGGACGCTGGAGGACTCGGGGGAGGAGTTCTTCGCCAGGGAGTGGGAGCGCGTTCGCACCCGGCTGCGCGACGAGGTCGAGCAGACCCGGTCCAGGCTCCGCGCGCTGCCGCTCGCGGAGCTGCTCTCCTCGGTGAGCCCGGCCGCGCGGCCGGTACAGGACGGCAGGGGCGTGCGCTTCGACAAGCTGCAGGACCTGACCGTCCCACTCCGCGGGAACCACGTCTTCCTCGTGCCCACCGTGCACGGCCGCCCCCATCTCGTCATCCGGGGCGAACCGGGATTCCCCGTGGTGCTGCACTACCCGGTGGCCTGGCGCGGCCAGCCCCCGTCCATCGAGGAGGTGCGCCAGCGGTTGACGATCCTCTCGGACCCGACCCGCCTGGGTCTGTGTCGCCACATGGTCAACGAGGCGATCACCACCTCGGACCTGGCTCGCCGCACCAACTTGACGCGACCGCAGGTGTCGAGGCATCTCGCGAAGCTCCGCGCCGCCGGACTCCTGACGTCGGAGAAGAGCGGAAGGTACGTCTACCACCGGGTCGACGTGCGGCAGCTCCTGGGGATCGGCGTGGAGCTGCTCCGCGTGATCGTTCGTTGATCCGCCGCGAGCGACGTGACGGCCCGTTCCTTCCCGACCGTCAGAGCGGTGGCGCGATCGGCCCGTCCGGGCGCTCGCGGCGCTGGTCGAGCACGGCGCGGGCCAGCTCGGCGACGCGGTCCTGCGGCAGTCGGCGGTAGCCGTCCTCGGTGATGAGCGCGACGCTCGGGAAGAGCTCGCGGGTCAGGTCGGGGCCGCCGGTGGCGGTGTCCTCATCGGCCGCGTCGTAGAGCGCCTGGACGACGGCGGTGACGATCTCGTCCTCGCTCATGCCCTCGCGGTGCAGCTTCTTGAGGGAGCCGCGCGCGAACGGCGATCCCGAGCCGGTGAAGGCGAAGCCGAACTCCTCGCTGTGGCCACCGGTGATGTCGAAGGAGAAGATCCGGCCACGACGGGCGGCCAGGTCGTAGCCGGCGAAGAGCGGTACGGCGGCGAAGCCCTGCATGGCCATGCCGAGGTTGTCGCGGATCATGGAGGTCAGCCGGTTGACCTTGCCGACCAGGGAGAGCGGGACGCCCTCGACCTTCTCGTAGTGTTCGAGCTCCAGTTGGAAGAGCCGGACCATGTCGATGGAGAGGCCGACCGTGCCGGAGATGCCGACGGCGGAGAACTCGTCGGCGGGGAAGACCTTCTCGCCCTCCCGGTGGGCGATCAGGTTGCCGGCGGTGAACCGGCGGTCGCCGGCGAGGAGCACGCCGTCCGCGTAGGTGGCCGCGACGATGGTGGTGCCGTGCCGCACCTCGGCCGCCGCGCGCCCGGTCGGGGTCTCGGGCAGCGGTGGCAGCACCCCGGGCGAGTGCTCCTTGAGGAAGTCGAGGAACGACGAGGAACCGGGCGTCAGGAACGCGGCGGGCAGCGGTCCCTGCCCCGGGACATCAGCGGACATCCGTTTCCCCTCTCCTCCCGTGGCCCCCACACGGACCACAGCTCGGACGGACGCTGCCCATCGTAGGCGCACCTCATGTGCGTGATCACCTTCCGAACCGAAAACGTCGCGCCGGCGGAGTGGCGTCGAACTACGCTGCGGGGCATGGGCATATCGGTCAGGGGGCTCGAGCCGGCGGACGCCGAGGCGGCCGGGCTCGCCAGGGTCGAGGGGTGGCGGCACGCCTATCGAGGGCTCGTGCCGCGGGAGTTCCTGGACGGGATGGACGCGGCGCGGTGGGCGGCCGGGCTGCGGGCCGGTCTGGCGAAGGAGCCGCCGGGCGTCTCCCACCTGGTGGCGGAGGTCGAAGGGCACGGCGTGGTCGGCTGGGCCTGCCTGGGCCCCTACCGGCCCAACCCGCAGGTGGACGGGACGGCCGGGGGCGAGGGCTGGGGTGAGCTCTACGCCGTATACGTGCGGCCGGAGTTCATGGGTGCCGGGGTGGGACGGGCCCTGCTCGGCGCCGCGCTTGACGGTCTCGCGGCGCTCGGGCACGCGCGGGTGCGGCTGTGGGTGTTGGCGGGCAACGCCGGGGCGCGCGGCTTCTACGAGCGGCACGGGTTCGCGCCGGACGGGGCCGCGGCCACGTTCGAGATCTCCGGGGCCGTGGTCGACGAGGTCAGGTACGCCCGCGGGTGAACGAGTCCCGGTCACGGGGGTGGCGGCGGGTGACCCCGGCTCGGTAGGCTGCTCATCAGAGCGCCTTGTGGCTCATGCGATGCGACGGTGACGCGGTCGCGAACCTCTTCGGCGGGCCCCCGGGACAGGGGCCGGCCGACCGACAGTTCGCCCCTGCCCGGTCGTCACCCTGGAGTTCGCCATGGACCAGCGCACCGCCGCCTCGGCCACCCTCCTCTCCCCCACCCCCGCCCCGCCGGCCCTCAGGACCGTCGCCGTGGTGGGGCTCGGCACCCTCGGCGCCGGCCTCGCCGAGGCCCTCGTCAGGTCGGGGCGGCGGGTGGTCGGCGTGGACGTCGACCCGGCCGCCGCCGGCCGCGCGCTCGCCGCCTCCGCCGGGCTCACCGGCCCCGGCCGCCTCACCACGCACGCCGAGCTCACCGCGGCCGCCGAGGCCGACCTGGTGGTCGAGGCGGTGCCCGAGGACTTCTCCCTCAAGCGCGCCGTGCTGAAGGACCTCGACGACGTCGTCCGGCCCACCGCCGTGCTGGCCACCACCACGGACGCGCTGCCGGTCACCCGGCTCGCGGCCGAGACCGCGCGGCCCGGCCGGGTCGTGGGGCTGCACTTCTTCCACCCGGTGCGCGCGATGCGCCTGGTCGAGGTGGTCTCGTCGGTGCTCACCGCGCCCGAGGCGCTGGCCGCCGTCGCCGCGCTCGTCACCGACCTCGGCAAGGAGCCGCTGCCGGCCGGCGACCGTCCTGGGCTGGTGGCGGACGGGCTGCTGTTCGGCTACCTCAACCAGGCGGCCGCGATGTACGAGTCGCGCTACGCGACCCGCGAGGACATCGACGCGGCGATGCGCCTGGGCTGCGGGCTGCCGATGGGGCCGCTCGCGCTGCTCGACCTGATCGGCCTGGACACGGCGCGCGCCGTGCTCGACGCGCTCCACCACCGCACCGGGCACCGGCCGTACGCGCCGGCGCCGATCCTGGGGCAGCTCGTCGAGGCGGGGATGACGGGACGTAAGGCGGGCCGCGGGTTCTACACCTACCGCGCGCCGCACGACGGCGCGGCGGTGCCGGACGAGCTGACCCCGACCGGCGGTGCGCGGCTCGGCGAGCCGCGCCAGGTGGCGGCCGTGGGCGTGGTCGGCTCGGGCACCATGGCCGCCGGGATCGCCGAGGTGTTCGCCGGGGCGGGGCTGCCGGTGACGCTGGTGGGGCGCGACGCGGGGCGCGCGGCCACCGCGCGGGACCGGATCGCGGGATCCCTGGAGCGCAGGGTGCGCAAGGGCAGGATCACGGCGGCCGAGCGGGACGCCGCGCTGGCCCGGGTCCGGCCGGCCGGGTCGCTCGCGGCACTGGCCGGCGCCGACCTGGTGATCGAGGCGGTGGCCGAGGAGTTGACCGTGAAGCGGCGGCTGTTCGCGGCCCTCGACGCCACGTGCCGGCCGGGGGCCGTGCTGGCGACCACCACCTCGTCGCTGCCGGTGATCGCCTGCGCCCGGGCCACCTCCCGGCCCGCGGACGTCGTCGGCATGCACTTCTTCAACCCGGCACCGGCGATGCGCCTGGTGGAGGTGGTGCGCACCGTCCTGACCGGCGGCGCGGCGCACGCCACCGCGCACGCCGTCTGCGCCGCAATCGGCCGGCACCCGGTGGACTGCCGCGACCGCGCCGGCTTCGTCGTCAACGCCCTGCTCTTCCCCTATCTCAACGACGCGGTGCGGATGGTGGAGGAGCACTACGCGACGCCGGCCGCGATCGACACCGCGATGCGTCTCGGCGCCGGCTACCCGATGGGCCCCTTCGAACTGCTCGACGTCGTTGGCCTGGACGTGGCGCTCGCCATCCAGCGGACGCTGCACCGCGAGTTCGGCGAGCCGACGCACGAGCCGGCGGGGCTGCTGAGCCAGCTGGTGGCCGCCGGCTGGCTGGGGCGGAAGTCGGGTCGCGGCTTCCACTCCTACGGCTCCGCCGGCTGACGGCGTGGAACGCGGAAGCGTCGCGAGTGACGGATGGAGTACGTTCGCCTCATGGCCCAGCCCGTGAAGTCCGTCCGTCCCCAGGTTTCCCACCAGCGGCTCAAGGTGCGCCGACAACTCGCCGCCGCCGCGATGGAGCTGTTCGCGAGCAAGGGGTACGAGGCCACCACGGTGGACGAGATCGCCGCCGCGGCCGGGGTCGCCCGCCGGACGTTCTTCCGCCACTTCCGGTCGAAGGAGGAGGCGATCTTCCCCGACCACGACGACACGCTGGAGCGCGCCAAGGCCGTGCTGGACGCGGCGCCCGCGCACGAGAACCCGATCGACACGGTGTGCCGCGGCATCAAGGAGGTCATGAAGATGTACGCGGCGGCGCCCGCCGTGTCGGTGCAGCGCTACCGGCTGACCCGCGAGGTGCCGGCGCTGCGCGAGCGGGAGATCGCCTCGGTGGCCCGCTACGAGCGCCTCTTCACCCGCTACCTGCTCGGGCAGTTCGACGAGAACTCACACAACGGCGACGAGCCGCTGCTCGCCGAGGTGGCGGCGGCCGCCGTGGTGACCGCCCACAACCACGTGCTGCGGCGCTGGCTGCGCCGGGACGGCGAGGGCGACGTGGAGGCCGAGCTCGACCACGCGTTCGCGATCGTGCGCCGGACCTTCGCCTCGCTGCCGGTGATCGCCGCCACCGCCTCGCCCCCGGCCGCCTTCGCGTCGACGAGGGGCGAGGTGCTGGTGACGGTGGCGCGCACCGACGCACCGCTGAGCGAGGTCATGCGCACCATCGAACAGGCGCTGACCGACAGGTCGTAGTCCGCTTCCCCGAAACCCTCTCCGCTCGTATGCGCGAGGGGTGATGACAAATGAGCGGAATTATTGGCACGCAGTGCCTTGCAGGGCGGCACCGGGTGCCATACGGTACGAGCATCCGGGCGCTGTCCCACGCACTCGCGGGCGCCCGTCACCCCGCGCCACCGCGCGAGCCGCACGCCACGCGTTCACCGTTCACATGCACACGGTTCAAGCGCTCAGCCAACTGTCGTGACCCCCGCCTGCCCTCGGAGGCAGCCCGTGAAGGAGATCCTCGCGGCGATCGCCGCGCTCGACGATTCGGCCGCCGGCGAAGCGGACTTCGCCGCACTGCCGCTCCCCGAGTCCTACCGCGCCATCACCGTGCACCGCGACGAGACCGCGATGTTCGACGGCCTGCCGAGCCTGGCCAGGGACCCGCGCGCCTCCCTGCACCTGGACGAGGTGCCGGTGCCCCCGCTCGGCCCCGGCGAGGCCCTGGTCGCCGTGATGGCCAGCTCGGTCAACTACAACTCGGTGTGGACCTCGATCTTCGAGCCCGTCCCCACCTTCGCCTTCCTGCGGCGGTACGGCCGGCTCTCGCCGCTCGCCGCCCGCCACGACCTGCCCTACCACGTCATCGGCTCCGACCTGGCCGGCGTCGTGCTGCGCGTCGGCGAGGGCGTCAACGCCTGGCGCCCCGGCGACGAGGTGGTCGCGCACTGCCTCTCCGTCGAACTCGAATCGGCCGAAGGACACGACGACACCATGCTCGACCCCCAGCAGCGCATCTGGGGCTTCGAGACCAACTTCGGCGGCCTCGCCGAACTCTCGCTGGTCAAGGCCAACCAGCTGATGCCCAAGCCCCGCCACCTCAGCTGGGAGGAGGCGGCCGCGCCGGGTCTGGTCAACTCCACCGCCTACCGCCAACTGGTCTCCCGCAACGGCGCCGCCATGAAGCAGGGCGACAACGTGCTGATCTGGGGCGCGAGCGGCGGCCTCGGCTCCTACGCCACCCAGCTGGTGCTGGCCGGCGGCGCCACCCCGGTGTGCGTCGTCTCCAGCCCCGAGAAGGCGGAGCTCTGCCGCCGGATGGGGGCCACCGCCGTCATCGACCGCGGCGCCGAGGGCTACCGCTTCTGGCGCGACGAGCACACCCAGGACCCGCGCGAGTGGCGGCGGTTCGGGGCCAGGATCCGCGAACTCACCGGCGGCGAGGACGTCGACATCGTCCTCGAACACCCGGGTCGCGAGACGTTCGGCGCCAGCGTGTACGTCACCCGCCGCGGCGGCACCGTCGTCACCTGCGCCTCCACCACCGGCTACCAACACGCCTACGACAACCGCTACCTGTGGATGAGCCTCAAGCGGGTCGTCGGCTCGCACTTCGCCAACTACCGCGAGGCGTGGGAGGCCAACCGCCTGGTCGCCAAGGGCCGGGTCCACCCCACCCTCTCCCGGGTCTACCCGCTGGCCGAGACCGGCCAGGCCGCCCACGAGGTGCACGCCAACCGCCACCAGGGCAAGGTCGGAATCCTCGCGCTCGCCCCCGCCGAGGGCCTCGGCGTCCGCGACCGCGAACTGCGCGAGCGCCACCTGACCGCCATCAACCGGTTCCGCGCACCGGCCCCCCAACCCGTCGGCGGCGGAGCCTGAGATGGCGAGACGCGACCGCCCCTGGCTGATGCGCACCTACGCGGGACACTCCACGGCACGGACCTCCAACGAGCTCTACCGCCGCAACCTCGGCAAGGGCCAGACCGGCCTGTCCGTCGCCTTCGACCTGCCGACCCAGACCGGCCACGACCCGGACCACGTGCTGGCCCGCGGCGAGGTCGGCCGGGTCGGCGTCCCGGTCGCCCATCTCGGCGCCATGCGGGAGCTGTTCGACGGCATCCCGCTGGAGCGCGCCAACACCTCGATGACCATCAACGCCACCGCCATGTGGCTGCTCGCCCTCTACCGCGTCGTCGCCGAGGAGCAGGGCGCAGACCCCACGCTGCTGCGCGGCACCACGCAGAACGACATCGTCAAGGAGTACCTGGCCCGCGGCACCTACGTCTTCCCGCCGGGCCCCTCGCTCCGGCTGACCACCGACACCATCACCTACGCGGTCAGCCACCTGCCCCGCTGGAACCCGGTCAACATCTGCGGCTACCACCTCCAGGAGGCCGGCGCCACGCCGGTGCAGGAGATCGCCTACACCATGACCAGCGCGATCGCCGTCCTCGACGCGGTGCGCGACTCGGGGCGGATCAGCCCGGGGCGGTTCGGCGACGTCGTCGGGCGGATGTCGTTCTTCGTCAACGCCGGCGTCCGCTTCGTCGAGGAGATGTGCAAGATGCGGGCGTTCGGGGACGTCTGGGACCGGATCACCCGCGAGCGCTACGGCGTCACGGACCCGGCCCAGCGCCGCTTCCGCTACGGCGTGCAGGTCAACTCGCTCGGTCTCACCGCGGCGCAGCCGGAGAACAACGTGCAGCGCGTCGTGTTGGAGATGCTGGCCGTCACGCTCTCCCGGGACGCCCGTGCCCGCGCCGTCCAGCTCCCGGCGTGGAACGAGGCGTTGGGGCTGCCGCGCCCCTGGGACCAGCAGTGGTCGCTGCGGATCCAGCAGGTGCTCGCGGAGGAGAGCGACCTGCTGGAGTACGAGGACCTGTTCACCGGCAGCCACGTCGTGCGGGCCAGGACCCAGGCGCTGGCCGCCGAGGCGTGGGCGGAGATCGGCCGGGTGCAGGAGATGGGCGGCGCGCTGGCGGCCGTCGCCTCCGGCTACCTCAAGGAGCGACTCGTCGAGTCGCACGCCCGCCGCCGGGCCCGGGTGGAGAGCGGCGAGGAGCGGATCGTCGGCGTCAACTGCTACCCCGAGACCGAGCCGAGCCCGCTGACCGCCGACCCGGACGCCGCCGTGCTGACCGTGGACCCGGCGGCCGAGGGCCCGGTAATCGAGGAGGTGGAACGCTGGCGCGGCCGACGCGACGCGGCGGCGGCCCGCCGGGCGCTCGACGCGCTACGGCGCACCGCGGGGACCGGGGAGAACCTGATGTTCCCCACCCTGGACTGCGCCCGCGCCGGGGTGACCACCGGGGAGTGGGCGGACGCGCTGCGGGAGGTGTTCGGCGAGTACCGCGCGCCCACCGGGGTGAGCGGCGCCGCGCCGACCGGCGCGGCGCCCGACCCGGCGCTCGCCGCGGTCCGGCGGGCCGCGGCCGGGACGGCGCGCGAGCTCGGCGTCGGCCGGCTGCGGCTGCTGGTCGGCAAGCCGGGACTCGACGGCCACAGCAACGGCGCCGAGCAGATCGCGGTCCGGGCCAGGGACGCCGGCTTCGAGGTGGTCTACCAGGGCATCAGGCTCACCCCGGCGCAGCTGGTGGCGGCGGCGGTGGAGGAGGACGTGCACTGCGTGGGCCTGTCCATCCTGTCGGGATCGCACGCCGCGCTGGTGCCCGACGTCCTGGAGCGGCTGCGGGCGGCCGGCGCCGGCGAGCTGCCGGTCGTCGTCGGCGGCATCATCCCGGCCGGCGACGCGGCGGCGCTGCGGGCGGCGGGGGTGGCCGCGGTGTTCACCCCCAAGGACTTCGGCATCACCGCGATCATCGGCCGTATCGTCGACGAGATCCGTCTCGCGCACCGTCTCGACCCCCTGGAGGCCCTGTCATGATCCGCCCACGCCGCTCCTGCCTGGCCGTCCCCGGCAGCAACCCGCGGTTCCTTGAGAAGGCCCAACAGCTCCCCGCCGACCAGGTGTTCCTCGACCTGGAGGACGCCTGCGCGCCGCTGGCCAAGGAGGGCGCCAGGCACGCGATCGTCAAGGCACTCAACGAGGGCGACTGGGGCGGGAAGACGCGGGTCGTGCGGGTCAACGACTGGTCGACCGAGTGGACCTACCGCGACGTGATCACGGTGGTCGAGGGCGCGGGCGCCAACCTGGACTGCCTGATGCTGCCCAAGGTCCAGGACGCCGAGCAGGTACGGGCGTTGGACCTGCTGCTGACGCAGATCGAGCGGACGACGGGGCTGCCGGTGGGCGGGATCGGCATCGAGGCGCAGATCGAGGACGCCAGGGGACTGGTCAACGTCGACGCCATCGCGGCGTCCTCGCCCCGCCTGGAGACGCTGGTCTTCGGCCCGGCGGACTTCATGGCCTCGATCAACATGAAGTCGCTGGTGGTCGGCGAGCAGCCGCCGGGCTACCCGGCCGACGCCTACCACTACATCCTGATGCGGATCCTGATGGCCGCCCGCGCCCACGGCCTTCAGGCCATCGACGGGCCCTACCTGCAGATCAGGGACGTCGAGGCGTTCCGGGAGGTGGCCGGCCGGGCCGCGGCGCTCGGCTACGACGGCAAGTGGGTGCTGCACCCGGGACAGATCGAGGCGGCCAACGAGATCTTCTCGCCGACCCAGGACGATTACGACCACGCCGAACTCATCCTGGACGCGTACGCCTACCACACGTCGGCGGCCGGCGGCGCGAAGGGCTCGGCGATGCTGGGCGACGAGATGATCGACGAGGCCAGCCGCAAGATGGCCCGCGTCATCGCCACCAAGGGCCGCGCCGCGGGCCTCACCCGCACCAGTTCCTTCACTCCCCCGGCCTGAGCCGGGACCCAACCGCCCACCCGACCACCCCGCCCGATCAACCGCCCGGGAGGACACCGTGCGATTCGGCCGCATCTTCGAGGAGTTCAGCGTGGGGGACGTGTACAGGCACTGGCCGGGCAAGACCATCACGGAGTACGACGACCACCTGTTCTGCCTGCTCACCATGAACCACCACCCGCTGCACCTCGACGCCGAGTACGCCGCGCGGGAGACGGAGTTCGGGCGGAACGTGGTGGTGGGGAACTACGTGTACTCGCTGCTGCTCGGCATGTCGGTGCCGGACGTGTCCGGGAAGGCCATCGCCAACCTGGAGGTGGAGTCGCTGCGGCACACCGCGCCGACGTTCCACGGCGACACCGTCTACGGCGAGACCGCCGTGCTGGCCAAGCGGGCCTCGACGTCCAAGCCGGACCGGGGCGTGGTGACCGTGGAGACCCGCGGCCACAACCAGGACGGCACGCTGGTCTGCGTGTTCCGCCGCAAGGTGCTGGTGCCCACGGCCGAGCGGCGGGACGGGGAGCGCTGAGATGCGGCGACTGGCGAGCACGGAGGGGCTCACCGAGGTCCAGCGGGAGATCGTCGAAACGGTACGGCGCTTCGTCGACAAGGAGATACTTCCGGTCGCCGGCGAGCTCGAACGCCGCGACGAGTACCCGGAGCGGATCGTCGCGGGGCTGCGGGAGTTGGGCCTCTTCGGGCTGACCATCCCCGAGGAGTACGGCGGGCTCGGCGAGTCGCTGCTGACGTACGCGCTGTGCGTGGAGGAGCTCTCCCGCGGCTGGATGAGCGTCTCCGGCATCGTCAACACCCATTTCATCGTGGCGCACCTGCTCGTCCACCACGGCACCGCGGAGCAGCGGGGCCACTTCCTGCCACGGATGGCGACCGGCGAGGTGCGCGGCGCGTTCTCGATGTCGGAACCGGGCCTCGGCTCCGACGTCTCCGCGATCGCCACCCGGGGCGTGCGCGCCGCGGACGGCGGATTCCGGTTGAGTGGGCAGAAGATGTGGCTGACCAACGGCGGCTCGTCGCATCTCGTGGCGGTGTTGTGCCGGACGGACGAGGGACTTCCGGCCGACACGCCGCCGCACCGCTCGATGACGACGTTCCTCGTCGAGAAGGAACCCGGATTCGGCCTGATCAGGCCCGGGCTCACCATTCCCGGCAAGATCGACAAGATGGGCTACAAGGGGGTGGACACCACCGAAATGGTCCTGGAGGAACTGCCCGTCCCCGCCGATCGGGTGCTCGGCGGGACGACCGGCCGAGGTTTTTACCAAATGATGGACGGAGTCGAGGTCGGCCGGGTGAACGTGGCCGCCCGGGGCTGCGGCGTGGCCCTGCGCGCCTTCGAACTCGGCATCTCCTACGCGCAGCGGCGCAGGGCTTTCGGCCGGCCCATCGCCGAGCACCAGGCGATCCAGTTCCGGCTGGCCGAGATGGCGGTCCGGGTGGAGGCCGCGCACGGCCTGATGGTGCGGGCCGCGCGCGCCAAGGACGCGGGCCGGCGCAACGATCTGGAGGCCGGCATGGCGAAGTACCTGGCCGCCGAGTACTGCAAGGAAGTGGTGGAGGACTCGTTCCGCATTCACGGCGGCTACGGATTCTCGAAGGAGTTCGAGATCGAGCGGCTCTACCGGGAGGCGCCGATGCTGCTCATCGGCGAGGGAACCGCGGAAATCCAGAAGATGATCATCGGTCGGCGACTGCTTGAGGAATACCGACTGCCGGGCTGAAATGCGGCGATTGCCCGAGCTCGGACGGGGGGCGGCGCGCGGCGGCCGGCCCCCGATCGGCCCGCTGGCTTGCCGAGTTACCGTCCGGGACCTATAGCATCGAGACACGCGCACCGCTTCGGGGCCCTCTCCGCGCGAGCGGAGGTGCACCGGTGCAATGTTCCCCGCTACGAAGGTCTCCCATGCCTTACCGCTCTTCCCTTTCCCCCGGCGGCCGGATCCGACTGGCGCGCGGCGCCTCACCATGGCTGCTCCCCACCATGGCCGCGGCCGCCGTCACCCTGGTGAAGGCCCGCCGATCCGGAGCCTGGGCCGCCGCGGCCGTCCCGACCACGGCCCTGGCCGCCGGGATGCTGTGGTTCTTCCGCGACCCGGAGCGGGAGCTCGGGGAGGGCAGGGTGCTCTCGCCCGCCGACGGGGTGGTGCAGAGCATCATGCCGTGGCCCGACGGGCGGACGCGCGTGGCGATCTTCATGAGCCCGTTGAACGTGCACGTCAACCGCGCCCCGGTGGCCGGTACCGTGGCCTCCGTCGAGCACATCCCCGGCGGGTACGTCCCCGCGTTCGACAAGGAGAGCGAGAACAACGAGCGCGTCGTGTGGCGCTTCGACAGCGAGCTGGGCGACCTGGAGATGGTGCAGATCGCCGGCGCGGTGGCGCGGCGGATCGTGCCGTACGTGCCGCAGGGCTGCAAGGTCGAGCAGGGCGACCGGGTCGGCCTGATCCGGTTCGGCTCACGGGTGGACGTCTACCTCCCGGAGGGCGTCGAGCCCGCCGTCGAGGTCGGCCAGCACACCACCGCGGGAGTGACACGCCTTGACCGTGACTGAGCGATCGACCTCGGATACCAGGGCCCCGGCGGCGTCCTGGGTGGCGGACGACGACGACGCGGAGGTCGACGATCTTCCGCTGTCGATGCGTCTCTCGATAGCGGACACCCTGACGCTGTCGAACGCCACCTGCGGCTTCCTCGCCGTCTACTTCACGACCACCGGTGTGCTGATCCCGCACCTCACCAACAGCGGGGACGCCGGTGTGGTGCGGAACAACGCGGCGACCGCGGTGCTGCTGATGCTGCTGGCCTCGGTCTTCGACCTGTTCGACGGCCTGGTGGCCCGGAAGCTGCGGGCCTCGCCGATGGGCGCCGAGCTGGACAACCTGTCGGACCTGATCAGCTTCGGTCTTGCCCCGGCCTACTTCGTGCTGGTCTGGGGAATGGTCGTCGGCGACGTCCACGAGCCGCTGTCGGCGCTGGCGGCCACCGTGGTGTTGCTCGCCGTGGTGCTGCGGCTCGCGAGATTCTCGTGCGTGACGATGCCCGACGGCGTCTTCCAGGGCATGCCGAGCCCCTTCGGCGCGCTCACCGTGGTCTCGATCGTGCTGCTCGAGCTGCCGTTCACGCCGACGCTGCTGGCGATCCTCGGCGTGGCCTGGCTGATGGTGAGCCGCGTGGAGTACCCCAAGCCGCGCGGCACGCTCGCCATCGCCATGCTCTCGTGGATCGTGCTGTCCATGGCCCTGCTGACCGCCTGGGCCTTCGACGCGCCCGGCGGCCTGCTGCTGCTCCAGACCGGCTGCTCGCTCCAGCTGGTGCTCGGCGCGGTCATCCCGCTGTTCGCCATGGCCCGCCGGGTGTACGCGTTCCGCGACAACCGGCGCGAGGCCAGGGCGGGCGCCGAGTCCTGACGGGCGCCGTCCGTCCCCCCGCCCGGTGGCGGCCCGCGAGGGCCGGCCGCCGGGCGGTTCCGCGTTCCGGGAGCTCCGGCCCGGGGCCTTCGTCGGCCGCTGTCGGTGGCGCGTAGCAGAATGGCCGGCATGGAGCTCACCAAGAAGGGCCACTCCTGCGTCCGCCTCACGCGGGAGGGCCGCACGCTGGTCATCGACCCCGGCGCGTTCAGCGAGGAGGACGCGGCCCTCGGCGCCGACGCCCTGCTCGTCACCCACGAGCACCCCGACCACTTCGACGAGGGCCGGCTGCGCGCCGCCCTGGAGGCCTCCCCCGCCACCGAGCTCTGGACGCTGCGCAGCGTCGCCGAGCAGCTGTCCGCGGCGTTCCCCGGCCGGGTGCACACGGTGGGCCACGGCGACACCTTCGAGGCGGCCGGCTTCGAGGTCGAGGTGCACGGCGAGCTGCACGCGGTGATCCACCCGGACATCCCGCGCATCACCAACATCGGCTTCCTGGTCGGCGGCGCGCTCTTCCACCCGGGGGACGCGCTGACCGTGCCCGAGCGCCCGGTGCACACCCTGCTGCTGCCGGTGCAGGCCCCGTGGAACAAGCTCTCCGAGGTCGTGGACTACGTGCGCGAGGTCCGCCCGGAGCGGGCCTTCGCCGTCCACGACGCGCTGCTCACCGACCTGGCCCTCCCGGTGTACGCCCGCAACCTGAGCCCTCAGGGCGCGGGGATCGCCCCCACCGAGTACGCGAGGCTGGCCCCCGGCGAGTCGGCGGCCGTCTGAGCCGTCGCCGCCCCGCCCCGTCCCGTCACCGCCGACCAGAGAGCAGAGCCGAGAGAGCCGCCATGCGCATCGCCACCTGGAACATCAACTCCGTCACCGTCAGGACCGACCGGCTGCTGGCCTGGCTGGAGCGCAGCGGCACCGACGTGCTCTGCCTCCAGGAGCTGAAGTGCGAGGCCGGCGCCTTCCCGGCCGAGCGGCTGCGGGAGGCGGGCTACGAGGCGGCCGTGCACGCCGGCGGCCGGTGGAACGGGGTGGCGGTGCTCTCCCGCGTCGGCCTCGACGAGGTGACCAGCGGGCTGCCCGGCGGACCCGAGTACGACGGGGTGGCCGAGCCGCGCGCGGTGGCGGCCACCTGCGGCGGGGTCCGGGTGTGGTCGGTCTACGTGCCCAACGGCCGCGAGGTCGGGCACGCGCACTTCGACTACAAGCTGAGCTGGCTGAAGGCCCTTCGGGAGGCGGTCGCGGAGGACGCGGCGGGCCCCCGACCGTTCGCGGTGCTCGGCGACTTCAACGTGGCCCCGGAGGACGCCGACGTGTGGGACCGCTCGGTCTTCGAGGGGAGCACCCATGTCACCGAGGCGGAGCGGGCGGCGCTGGCCGCGCTGCGCGAGGCCGGCCTCTCCGACGTGCTGCCGCGCCCGCTGAAGTACGAGCGGGCGTTCACCTATTGGGACTATCGGCAGCTGGGTTTCCCGAAGAACCGGGGGATGCGGATCGACCTGGTCTACGCCAACGCGCCGTTCACCGGTCTGGTCACCGACGCCTACGCGGATCGCGAGGAGCGTAAGGGGAAGGGCGCCTCCGACCACGCCCCGGTCGTGGTCGACCTCGACCTGGAGCCCACCTCCCCCGGCGTGTGAGGCGGTTCGCAAACCGAATCTGTGAACAACTGATGACATCTCTGGGTGGCCTGGCGGGCCGACGTGGTGGGACCCTGGACACATGAACATCCCTTTCCTGGACAACTGGCGCAAGCAGCCCACCGCCACGCCGACGGGCTCCTGGGCGGATCCCGAGGGAGTGGCCCAGCTGTTGTCCGAGTGCGAGCTGCTGCGGGCCCGCGCGCAGCGTGCCGGGGTGGTGCTGAGCGACACGCCGAGGTCGCTCGAGGCCCTCGACCAGTTGCTCCCGGGATGGCGGGACGACCCCGAGGAGCTGCCCTGGCTGGCCAACGACGTCGGCCTGTTCCTCGGCACGGTGATCGTGCGCACGGTGCCCGGCGCGGCCTGGGCCCCAGGGCCTGGCGGCCGGCCGGTGGTGGTGACGGCCTCGGGCCGCGAGGTGGACGTGGTGGCCACGGCCGAGGAGTGGGCGGACACCGGCGCCCCCGAGCTGTCACAGGCCTACGCGGAGGCCGCCGAGTCGTAGACACCGACCCCTAGGCGAACGCGATGTCGTACGCCAGGCGCCAGCGGTCGCCGAGCACCACGGTGTCCGAGGTCTCCACCGGCCGGTCGTCCGCGTCGTAGTGGGTGCGCTCCACGGCGGTGACGCACTGCCCGGGGGCGCAGCCGAGTACCTCCGCCTCCGGGCTGGTGGCCGGCCGGGAGCCGACGATCTCGCGCGCGTGCACGACCCGGATGCCGATGGCCGCGAACCGGCCGCGCACCCCACGGCGGGCGTACGGGCCGCGCTCCGGGTAGGCCACGTCGGTGCCCTCGGTCAGCGCCAACGGCTCCCAGCTGGTGGCGAGTTGGAGGGGGCGGCGGTCGGCCAGGTACTCGTAGCGGGTGCACATCACCCGCGCGCCGGGCGGCAGTTCGAGCCGGGCCGCGATGTCGGGCGGCGCGGTGGTGGCGGTGGAGACGGCTTCCCAGGCCAGGTCGGGCGTGCCGCCCGCCGCCGCGTCGCCCAGCACGCTGACCCGGGCGGCGAGCGGCGAGTCGACGGCCGCCGTGCTCCGCACCAGGGCCCCGATCGGCACCCGGTCGCTGACGAACACCCCGCGGCCGAACTGTCCGCTGGCGTACCCCGCGGCCTTCAGCACCCGCACGGCCCGGTCGACGGTCTGGTCGCTGGCCGCGTAGGCCCGCTTGAGCTCGGCGCGGGAGGGGATCCGGTCCCCCACGGCGAGCTCGCCCTCGTCGATCCGCCGGCGCAGATCGTCGGCGATCCGCTGGTACACCGGCCGGCTGTCGCCCATCCCCGGGACTCCTTCCGCTGCGCTACGTGGCTGAGTGGCTACCCGCCTCGCTAGGCTACGTCACACCGGGTCAGAGAACCTTACTCATGGTGAGTGACGACGGGAGCGGCCGATGGCGGACGTGGTGCGGGCGGCGCTGCTACAGGCGAGTTGGGCCGGCGACGGCGAGTCGGTGATCGCCAAGCACGAGGAGCACGCCAGGCGGGCGGCACGGAAGGGCGCCGTGATCATGGGTTCCAGGAGGTGTTCAACGCCCCCTACTTCTGTCAGGTCCAGGAACGCGAGCACTACCGCTGGGCGGAGCCGGTGCCCGAGGGGCCCACGGTGCGGCGGATGCGGGAGTTGGCCAGGGAGACGGGCATGGTGCTCGTGGTGCCGGTCTTCGAGACCGCGGTGGGCCGGATCGGCGTCACCATCTGCTACGACCGGCACTTCCCCGAGGGCTGGCGCGAGTTGGGCCTGGCGGGCGCGCAGCTGGTCTACAACCCGTCGGCGACCTCGCGCGGTCTGTCGGCGCACCTGTGGCGTCTCGAACAGCCGGCCGCCACGGTGGCCAACGGGTACTTCGTCGCGGCGATCAACCGGGTGGGCCGCGAGCCCTACGGCGACGACGACTTCTACGGCACGAGCTACTTCGCCGACCCGCGCGGCCAGTTGGTGCGCGCGGCGGCCAGCGACAGCGAGGAGGAACTCGTGGTCCGCGACCTGGACTTCGGGCTGATCGAGGAGGTGCGCCAGCAATGGGCCTTCTACCGGGACCGGCGCCCGGACGCGTACCGGGGGCTGGTGCGGCCATGAGCGAGCCGACCACCACGACCACCGCCGTCCACCCGGCGCTGCTCGACCGGCACCGGGCGGTGCTGCCGGACTGGCTCGCGCTCTACTACCGGCGGCCGATCGAGTTGACGCACGGCGCGGGCCGGCACGTCTGGGACGCCGAGGGCAACCGCTACCTGGACTTCTTCGGCGGCATCCTCACCACCATGACCGCCCACGCGCTGCCCGAGGTGGCCGACGCGTTGGCCGAGCAGGCCGCCCGGATGCTGCACAGCTCGACGCTCTACCTCAACCGGCCGATGGTCGAGTTGGCCGAGCGGATCGCGGCGCTCTCCGGGATCCCGGATGCCCGGGTCTTCTTCACCACCTCGGGCACCGAGGCCAACGACACGGCGCTGCTGCTGGCCACCGCGTTCCGCCGCTCCAACCAGGTGCTGGCGATGCGCAACGGCTACCACGGCCGGTCGTTCTCGGCGGTCGGGGTCACGGGCAACTCCGGTTGGGCACCGACCAGTCTCTCGCCGCTGCGCACGCTCTACGTGCACGGCGGGGTGCGCACCCGTGGCCCGTTCGCCGAGCTCGACGACGCGGGGTTCGTCGCGGCCTGCGTGGCGGACCTGCGCGATCTGCTCGCCCAGACCAGGGGCGGGGTGGCCGCGTTGATCGCCGAGCCGGTGCAGGGGGTGGGCGGCTTCACCTCGGGCCCCGACGAGCTGCTGGCGGCGTTCCGCGAGGTGCTGGACGAGCACGGCGTCCTGTGGATCAGCGACGAGGTGCAGACCGGCTGGGGGCGGACCGGGGACCACTTCTGGGGCTGGCAGGCGCACGGTGCGAGCGGCCCGCCCGACCTGCTGACCTTCGCCAAGGGCATCGGCAACGGCATGTCGATCGGCGGCGTGGTGGCCAGGGCCGAGGTGATGAACTGCCTGGACGCCAGCTCGATCTCCACCTTCGGCGGCAGCCCGGTCACGATGAGCGCCGGCCTCGCCAACCTGGGGTATCTGCTGGAGCACGACCTGCCGGGCAACGCGCGGCGGGTGGGCGGCCTGCTGATCGAGCGGCTGCGGGCGGCGACCGCCGGTCTCTCGGTGGTGCGCGAGGTGCGCGGCCGGGGGCTGATGATCGGCGTCGAGCTCGTCGTGCCCGGCACGGACGAGCCGTCGCCCGAGGCGGCGGCGCTGGCGCTCGAGGCGGCCAGGGAGGGCGGGGTGCTGATCGGCAGGGGCGGCCCGCCGGGCGCCGGGGTGCTGCGGATCGCCCCTCCCCTGTCGTTGACCGTGGCCGAGGCCGAGCAGGGCGTCGAGGTGCTGGCCCGGGCGCTGGCCGCCGTCGAGTCCCGGCTGCGGGGCGGCCCCGGGGGCCGCGATTGACCGTGCGCGAACGTTGACACGACTCCGACCTCCCCTGGTAGCTTTGTTTTGAAACCAAAACAGCCAGGGGAGGTCGAGCCATGGGCTTCAACGATCAGGTCATCATGGAATTCCGCGCCAACAACGGCCGGGTGGGCGGCAGGTTCGAGGGCGCGGACCTCGTGCTGCTGACCACCGCGGGGCGCAGGACCGGCCGCCCGCACACCACCCCGACGGTCTACCGGCGGGACGGCGACCGGCTGCTCGTCTTCGGCTCCAACGCCGGCGCCCCGACGCACCCGCACTGGTACCTCAACCTGCTGGCCAGCCCCCAGGTGACCGTCGAGATCGGCACCGAGGCGGGCCGGGTCCAGCCCTTCGCGGCGCGGGCCGAGCCACTTCCGGACGCCGAGCGCGACCGCGAGTGGGCGACCCAGTGCTCGCTCGCCCCCGGCTTCCGCGACTACCAGGAGCGCACCACCCGCACCATCCCGGTCGTCGCGCTGCACCCGCTCGACCTGGCGGGCGACCCGGAGCGCGGCCGGCTCATCGCCCGGCAGCTGCTGTCCCTGCACGACGGGATGCGTGACCAACTCCGGGCCGCCCGCGCCGAGTTCGAGGCCGCCCTGACCGGCGGGCCGACGGCCGCCGAGCCGCGCCCCGCCCGGCCGGTGATCGAGCAGCTGCACCGCACCTGCCTCACGTTCTGCCACGGGCTCCAGCTCCACCACACGAGGGAGGACGGCGCGTTCACCGCCTTCGAACGCCAGTACCCGGCGCTGCGGCCGGCCCTCGACCGGCTGCGGGCCGAGCACGAGGTGGTGGCCCGCTCGCTGGCGGCGCTCGACACGCTGCTCTCCGCGGGGCTGCCCGGCGACCGCGGGGAACTGGCCGCACTCCGCGCGGAGTTCGAGCGGGTGGCGGCCGGCCTCGAAGAGCACTTCGCCTACGAGGAGGAGCAACTGCTCGCCGCCGTCGGGTAGCGTTGGCCGCCCCAGCGAGATCATCGGGGGTGCGGCATGTCAGCGCGGCGGGAGCGTGACGACGCGGAGCCGGAGTCCGGCCTGAGCCCGGACGAGGCGGTCCGCGCCATGCTGCTGCTGATGCCCCGGGTGGCCGCCCGGCTCAAGCGCGTCCCGCTCCCCGAGCCGCTGCGCTCCTTCCACCTCGCGCCGCGGCACCTCTCGCTGCTCGGGCTGCTGCTCTTCGACGGCCCGATGCAGGTCGGCCAGCTCGCCACGCGTCTGGAGGTCGCGCCCACCACGGTCAGCCTGATGGTGAGCGACCTCAGCAGGCAGGGCGTCCTGGAGCGGCACGCCGACCCGGCGGACCGGCGGCGCACCATCGTGACCATCACCCACGAGCCGGAGACCCGCCGGGCCATCGAGGACTGGCTCGCCAACGGCGCGGTGGCCTGGCGCTCGGCCTTCGAACCGCTGACCCCCGCGGAGCGGGCGCTCTTCGTCCGCACGATGGAGACGTACGAGCGGCGCACCAGCGGTGCGCCTGCCGGCGGCCAGGCCGCCCCGGCGGCGGAGACCGGCTCGCCAACGGCGGAGTAGCCCGTTCCGCCCGGCGGGCGGGCGGCAGTATGGGCGGCGTGCGGCCCGATGCCTGGCCGGCAGCCCGGCCGACGACGGGTCCCGGCACAGCCGCCGCCCATGGCTGAGGGCTCACACGGCTGACGCCGGGCACTGAGTCTGGCCGCCAGCTCGGCCGTGGTGGGCCTCCGGCACCTCGTGTGCCGGCGCCGCCGGTGGGCGGGCCGGGCGTGCGCCGGTGTCTGGCCTCGGCCAGGCCGTGCCGTGGTGGGCCTCAGGACCGCCATCGGCCTGCCGGGGCCGGCCCTCGTCTGCTGGCTGCGCCTGCGGCACAGCCGCGCAGCGCCCTCGCGCCCCGCCAGGCAAGGGCGCTGCCTCGACGGGCCGGGGGCCCACACGTCCGACGCCGGGCGCTGAGTCTCGCCGGGCGACTCAGTCGGCGCCAGGCCCTGGCGAAGAGCCCGCGGCTGGCGCCAGCCCCTGGCACGCCGACGCCCGCCCTTCGCCGCTGACGCCCAGCGCGAAACCAGATACCTGGCCGGCAGTTCGGCCGACGACGACCCCTGGCACAGCCGTCCCCCTTGGCCAGCGGCCCACCCAGCTGACGCCCGGCGCTGAGTCTGGCCGGCGAAGCCAGCCCCCGGCCGAGGGCCGCGCGGCGC
>NZ_JBHXFJ010000071.1:0-39087 GCF_042722465.1 Streptomyces sp. NPDC127098 | reverse complement strand
GCGCGCCCCGCCCTCCTAGCGGAGGGGCGACCCGGCCGGCGGGCTGGGGGGGCGCGGTGCTCCGATCGATCGGAGCACCGCCCGGCCCTTCGCGTTGGTCGCGGGGTTCCCGTCGGCGCGTTACAGGAACGAGTTGATCTGGATGGTCTCGTCCCGCCCCGGGCCGACGCCGATGGCCGAGATCGGGGCGCCCGACATGTCCTCCAGGGCCTTCACGTAGGCGCGGGCGTTGGCCGGCAGCTCCTCGAAGGAGCGAGCCTTGCCGATGTCCTCGCTCCAGCCCGGCAGGTACTCGTAGATCGGCTTCGCGTGGTGGAAGTCCGTCTGGTTGTAAGGGAGTTCCTCGACGCGGCGGCCGTCGATCTCGTAGGCGACGCAGACCGGGATCCGCTCCCAGCCGGTGAGCACGTCCAGCTTGGTGAGGAAGAAGTCGGTGAGCCCGTTGACCCGGGTGGCGTAGCGGGCGATCACCGCGTCGAACCAGCCGCAGCGCCGGTCGCGGCCGGTGGTGACGCCGAACTCGCCGCCGATGCGGCGCAGCGCGTCGCCGTCCTCGTCGAGCAGCTCGGTGGGAAAGGGACCGGCGCCGACCCGGGTGGTGTAGGCCTTGAGGATGCCGATGACCCGGCTGATCCTCGTCGGGCCGACCCCGGTGCCGGTGCAGGCGCCGCCGGCGGTGGGGTTGGAGGAGGTGACGAACGGATAGGTGCCGTGGTCGACGTCGAGGAGGGTGCCCTGGCCGCCCTCGAAGAGCACCACCTTGCCCTCGTCGATGGCCTGGTTGAGGACCAGCACGGTGTCGCACACGAAGGGGCGCAGCGCGTCGGCGTAGCCGAGGAGCTCGTCGACGACCTGGCCTGTGGCGATGGCGCGGCGGTTGTAGAGCTTGGCGAGCACCTGGTTCTTCTGGTCCAGGGCCGCCTCCACCTTCTGGCGCAGGATCGATTCGTCGAAGAGGTCCTGGACCCGGATGCCCTGCCGGTTGATCTTGTCCGCGTAGGTGGGGCCGATGCCGCGCCCGGTGGTGCCGATCTTGCGCTTGCCCAGGAAGCGTTCGGAGACCTTGTCGAGGGTGGTGTGGTACGGCGTGATCAAATGGGCGTTGCCGCTGAGCAGCAGGCGGGAGGTGTCGACGCCGCGCTCGGCGAGGCCGCCCAGCTCCTCGAGCAGCACCCCGGGGTCGACCACGACCCCGTTGCCGATGACCGGAACGCAGCCGGGCGAGAGGATCCCGGATGGCAGCAGATGAAGGGCGTACTTCTGGTCGTCCACCACGACCGTGTGACCGGCGTTGTTGCCGCCCTGGTAGCGAACGACGTAGTCCACCGAGCCGCCGAGCAGATCGGTGGCCTTGCCTTTGCCTTCGTCACCCCACTGAGCACCAAGCAGCACAAGTGCGGGCACAGGCGTACACCCCTTCCGAGCGGGGCATCTACGCAAAGGCTGCCCCGGATCGACGAAACCCCTGGCGCAATCGCGACAGGGGCTCTTGCACAGAGAGCTTACGGGAGACGCAGCCGGGAGGCGACAGTCAGGTGCTCATCGTCATCGACCCGACGGCCCGCCAGACGGATGGGGAATCGGTTCGGATCGCCAGGGACGTGCTGTGCGCGGGTGCGAGCGGGGCCAAGGTGTGTGTGCTCGACCGGACACAGGGGATGACACACGCCCTGCGGGGGCGCGGCGATCGTCGAGTGGTGATCGTCGGTGACGACCGGGCGCTGCTGCGGGCTGTGGGGGTGTTGCACAGTCGGGGCGAGCTGGCGGCGAGTCCCCTGGGGATCGTGCCGGTGGGCCCCGGGCCCTCGGTGGCGGTGGCGCGGGCGCTCGGGGTGCCGACGGACGCGGTGGCGGCGTCACGCGCCGTGCTGACGGGCGCCGACCGGCGGCTCGACGTGCTGACGGACGACACGGGCGGCGTGGTCTTAGGCGCCCTCGGCATCCCGGCGCCCAGGCCGCGGGGATCGGCGGCTGCGTTGTGGTGGCGCGCGAAGCACCCGGTGCGGCAGCGACTGCGGGTGGAGGCCGACGGCCGGCTGCTGGCCGACGTGGACCGGCCGGTGTCCGGGGTCTCGGTGCGGGCGGCGAACGGCCTGGCCGAGGTGGTGGTGCGACACTGCCCCGACGGCTCCGACACCAGCGCGCGGGCCACCTCGGTGACGGTGTCCGGCCCCGCGGGGGCGGCGTTCAGCTACCGGGCGAACGCGGTGGACCTCGGGCCGACCCGGGTGCGCACGTGGACGGTGCGCCCGGGGGCGCTGCGGCTGACGGTCCCGCGCCCCCGAAGCGCAACCCTGGGTTGACAATGGGGGAGCGTCAACCTACGGTTGACGCATGGCTGAACCCACCCCCGTAACCCCGCCCGTGACCCCGCGCATCAGCCTCGACGAGCTGATCGGGGCCATCAAGAAGGTCCACCCCGAGCCCCTCGACCAGCTCTCCGACGCCGTGATCGCGGCCGACCACCTCGGCGAGGTGGCCGACCACCTCATCGGCCACTTCGTCGACCAGGCCAGGCGCTCCGGCGCCTCCTGGACCGACATCGGCCGCAGCATGGGCGTCACCCGGCAGGCGGCGCAGAAGCGGTTCGTCCCCAAGGACCCGGCCGACCCCAGCCAGAGCTTCGAGCGCTACACCCCCCGGGCCAGGCAGGTCGTGGTGGGCGCGCAGCAGGTGGCGCGGGAGGCCGGCAGCACCGAGATCACCACCGGACACCTGCTGCTCGCCCTGGCGAGCGACCAGGACAGCCTGGCCGCCAGGGCCATCACGCGCGCCGGCGTGACGCTGGAGGCGGTCCGCGACGCCGCCACCGCGGCCCTGCCGCCGGCCACCGACGAGGCGCCCGACCTGATCCCGTTCGACGCGGGCGGCCGCAAGGCACTCGAGCTGACCTTCCGCGAGGCGCTACGCCTCGGCCACAACTACATCGGCACCGAGCACCTGCTGCTCGCGCTCCTCGAGCACGAGGACGGCTCGGGCCCGCTGTCCGACCTCGGCATCACCAAGGCCGACGCGGAGGCCGACATCACGGCGGCCCTGGCGCGCCTGACCGGCGGTCGGCAGAAGTAGCGTGGGCGGCGCGCAGTTCGTGCCAGCGGTCGAGCATCCCCTTCAGCTGGCTGTCGAGGAACTCGATGAAGTCGGTCATCTCCGCCAGCCGGTCGGCCGCCGCGGTGCCGGGACCGACCACGTCGAGGCCGGCCCGCATGGTGTCGATCCAGCGCCGCAGGATCGCGTCGCGGTTGATCATGGCCTCGTACCAGGAGGCGTGGCGCACCCGATAACGCTCACGCCGGGAGCCCGGCTCGCGCTCCCGGCTGAGCAGGTGGACCTGGTCCAGGTAACGCACCGCGCCGGAGACCGCGGCCGGCGAGATCCGCAGCCGGTCGCTCAGCTCGGCGGAGCTGAGCGTGGCCTCCTGGGAGGCCATCAGGCAGGCGAACACCCGGGAGGGCATACGCGGCATCCCCGCCTGGATGAGATCGGCCGCGAACCGCTCCACGAAGGCGGCCACGGCGTCCGTGTACTCACCACGCCGCTCCGTCGTACCGTGCTCGATCACCTGGCCATCCTCGCATTCCACCTGAGCGGGCCGCCTTGACGGCTCCTTAACTTCACAGTTTTCTGAACTTACCGTAGATTCAAAAGCATGAAATCGGCAACCAACGCCATCACCGTCTCCGGGCTGGTGAAGACCTTCGGGCGCACCCGCGCCCTCGACGGCCTCGACCTGGACGTGGCCAGCGGCGAGGTCCACGGCTTCCTCGGCCCGAACGGCGCGGGCAAGTCCACCACCATCCGCGTGCTGCTCGGCCTGCTGCGCCCGGACTCGGGTGCGGTCCAACTGCTCGGCGGCGACCCCTGGCACGACGCCGTCGAGCTGCACCGCAGGCTCGCCTACGTGCCGGGGGACGTCGAACTGTGGCCGAACCTCACCGGCGGCGAGGCCATCGGCCTGCTCGGCCGGCTGCGCGGCGGCCTCGACGAGGCGCGCAGGGCCGAACTGATCGAGCGCTTCGACCTCGACCCCACCAAGAAGGGCAGGACCTACTCCAAGGGCAACCGGCAGAAGGTCGCCATCGTCGCCGCGCTCGCCTCCCGGGCCGACCTGCTGCTCCTCGACGAGCCCACCGCCGGCCTCGACCCCCTGATGGAGGTCGTCTTCCAGGACGCCATCACCGAGGCCAAGGCCGCGGGCAAGACCGTCCTGCTCTCCAGCCACATCCTCGCCCAGGTCGAGAAGCTGTGCGACCGCGTCAGCATCATCCGACTCGGCCGCATCGTGCAGTCCGGCTCGCTCAGCGACATGCGCCACCTCACCCGCACCACCATCGAGGCCGAGACCAGCGACCCGGTCACCGGCCTCGACGAGCTGCCGGGCGTCCACGACCTCCGCGTCGAGAACGGCAAGGTCCACCTCAACGTGGACGGCGCCCACCTCGACACCACGATCAACCGCCTCGCCCGCTTCGGCGTGCGCAGCCTCGTCGCCCACCCGCCCACCCTGGAGGAGCTGATGCTCCGCCACTACGGCGACGAGCTGGAGGCCCTGGAGGGCAACGGCCACCACGCCACCGGGGTGACCAGGTGACCGCCGCCACCGCGCCCCCCGTCGCCACCGGGGCGATCACGACCGGCCAGGGCCAGCCCCTGGCCGGGACCTGGACGCTGGTCAGGTTCGCGCTCCGCCGCGACCGGGTCAGGCTCCCCGTGTGGATCCTGGCGACCACGCTGGTCTCGATGTCCTCGCTCTCCAGCTTCCAGACCCAGTACGCCACCGCCGCCGACCGCGCCACCGCCGCGGAGACCCTCGGCGGGCCCGCGGGTCTCGCGATGACCGGGCCCGAACGCTACGTCGAGGGACCCGACTACACCTACGGGGCGATGACGGCGCACCAGCTGATCGGCTACCTGGCCATCACGGTCGGGCTGATGAGCGTGCTCACCGTCGTCCGCCACACCAGGACCGAGGAGGAGACCGGGCGCGCCGAACTGCTGCGGGCCAACGTCGTGGGCCGGCACGCCCAGCTGGCCGCCGGCCTCACCGTGGCGGTCGCCGCCAACCTCGCCATCGGGCTGCTGCTCGCCGCCGCGCTCGGCGGCTCTGGGGTGGAGACGGTCACCGGCACCGGCTCGCTGCTCCTCGGCGCGGCCGTCGCCGCGGCCGGCATCGGCTTCGCGGCCGTCGCGGCGGTCGGCGCGCAGATCACCACCTTCTCGCGCGGCGCCTCCGGGCTCGGCATGGCCGCGGTCGGCGTCGCCTTCGCGCTGCGCGCCGTCGGCGACATCGGGAGCGACGCCGTCTCCTGGCTCTCCCCGATCGGCTGGGCCCAGCGCACCTACGCCTATGTCGACGACCGCTGGTGGCCGCTGCTGCTCAACCTGGCGCTGGCCGCCGCCTGCGCCGCCGCGGCCTTCATGCTCTCCACCCGCCGCGACGTCGGCGCCGGACTGCGGCCGCCACGCCCCGGCCGGCCCGCCGCCTCCGAGGCGCTCAGCCGCCCGCTCGGCTTCGCGCTCCGGCTGCACCGCGGCGTGCTGCTCGGCTTCGCCGCGGGCGGACTGCTGTTCAGCCTGATGTACGGCTCCATCCTCGGCAGCGCCGAGGACATGATCGGGGAGAACGAGCAGCTGCGGGAGCTCATCCAACAGCTCGGCGGCGACGTGGTGGAGTCGTTCGCCTCGGTGGTGATGACCGTCCTCGTCGTCCTCGCCGCCTGCTACGTGGTGGTGGCCGCGCTACGGGCCCGGACCGAGGAGACCGGCGGCCGCGCCGAGCCCGTGCTCGCCACCGGCCTCTCCCGCACCCGCTGGCTGGCCGGCCACCTGACCGTGTCACTGGTCGGCGGCACCGCTGTGCTGCTGCTCGCCGGCCTCGGCTTCGGGCTCT
Source organism: Streptomyces sp. NPDC127098 (assembly GCF_042722465.1). Classification (NCBI taxonomy): domain Bacteria; kingdom Bacillati; phylum Actinomycetota; class Actinomycetes; order Kitasatosporales; family Streptomycetaceae; genus Streptomyces; species Streptomyces sp. NPDC127098. The sequence goes on along the minus strand of NZ_JBHXFJ010000071.1, from coordinate 33,197 downwards.
CCGGCGCCGCGTCGACCGACGACTGGAGCCTGGTCCCCGCGCTGACCGGCGCCTCGCTGGCCTACGCGCCCGCGCTCTGGGTCACCGCGGGCGTCGCCGTGACGCTCTTCGGCTGGCTCCCGAACGCCTCGGCCGCCGCCTGGGCCGTTCCGGGGTACTCCTTCCTCGTGGTCTATCTGGGTGATCTCATCGACCTGCCCGACTGGCTGGCCGACTTCTCCCCGATCGGCCATGTCCCGCAGGTGCCGGCGGCCGACCTGGACTGGACGCCGCTGCTGGTCCTGACCGCGGTGGCCGCCGGGCTGATCTGGCTCGGCCTGGCCGGCTTCAACCGCCGCGACCTGGACTGCAAGTGACCGGTGCCGCCCGGCCCGCCGGGGCGGGCCGGGCGGCGCCGGTCGCCCACCCAACGGAGCAACCACCCACCCGCTGGGCCCCTCTCCGGATGCGACCTCCGTGACGCGCTGTTCGCATAGGTGACAACCCGTCACGCGTCTCTGCGTGCGGCAGACGACCCGGAGGTCACCGCTCATGAGAATCGCGCTCTCCAGAAGCCGCCTGGCCGCCGCAGCGGCCACCCTCCTCCTCTCCCTGGGAACGGCCGCCACCCCGACCCTGGCCTGGGCCGAGGCGCAGGCCGACTCCGGCCCGACCACCCCCTCGGCACCGCTGACCATCTCGCCGAGCTCGGGGCCCCCCAACACCTCCGTCACCGTCCGGGCCACCTGCGAGCCCAACGGCCCGGCGACCTCGCCCGCCTTCCAGCAGGACATCACCCTGCGCCAGTCGAGCAACAACCAGTGGGTCGGCACCGGCCGCATCAAGTCCAGCGGTCTCCAGTCCGGGAAGAGCTACACCGTCACCGTCCGCTGCCGGGACGGCGTCACCCTGACCACCAACTTCACCGTCACCTCCGCCACTCCCACCGGCGGCGCGGCCGCCGGCTTCGGCGGCAGCAGCGGCGGCGTCGGAGGCGGCGACTCGGCCGCGACCGCGCTGGCCGTCGGCGGCGGCGTGGCGGTGGCAGGCACCGCCGGCTACATGTTCCTCGCCCGCCGGCGCCGGGCCACCGGCAGCCACTACTGAGAGGCGCGGCGGTGCGGCAGATCCTGCGTCGGCTGCGGGGCGCCGACCGACCACCTCGCCTGCGGGTCCCGCGGGCGATGCGGAAGGTCAAGCCCCGGCGCACCCCGCGCACCCCGCGGGACCCGCGCAAGGTCAGGTCCAGGCCCGAGAAGGCCCGCAAGGGCCGGAGGGCTCGCGAGGCCGGCAGGCCGAGCGAGGCCCCCGAGGTGGCCGCGACCACGGCCCGGGCCGAGGAACCGGCCCCCGCCGCCGCGCCGGCGGGGGCGGCCGGGGACCCCGGGGACGGGCGGCGCACGCGGCGCCGCCGGCGCCGCCTCGGGTCCGTGCTGAACCCGCTGCGGCCGGTGCGGTTCCTCGGCCGGCTCGTCCGACGGCCGCTGGTGGCCTGCGTCGGCGTGCTGCTCCGGGCGGCGCGGTGGGTCGTGAGCTGGTACCGCCGCGTCGCCCGGCCGGTGGTGTCGGCCGCCCGCGCCGTCAAGCGGCTGGTGCTGGCCCGTCCTGGCGACGGCACCCGCGCGGCGGCGGCCCGCGTCAGCCGGCAGCAGCGGCTCGCGCTGCGCGCCCGTCGTCTCGAGGTGGCGGCCGCGGCCTCCGCCGTGACGGTGGGACTCGCCGGCGGGCTGCTGCTGCCCGGCTCGGGCGAGGTCGTCAGCGAGGCGCGGGCGTCGAGCAGCATCGCGGAGGGCGTCTCCCGGCCGGGCGCGGTGGACGCCCCCGGCGCGGCGCCCGACGCGGGTTCCACGGCCAACCTGGACGGCTCGGAGCAGCCTTCAGGAGTGGTCGCGCCGCCGCTGCCACGCTCCACCCCCACCCGGATCCGCATCCCGCAGCTCGGCACCGACGTCGAGGTGTTCGGCGCCCTGCTCGGCACGGACGGCGGGCCACCGTCGCCGGCCGAGGAGGACGCCATGCGGGCCGCCTGGTACTCGGGCGGCGTCGCGCCCGGCGAGCAGGGGCCGGCCATCCTGGTCGGGCACCTGGACACCTACACAGGGCCCGCCGCCTTCGCCGGGCTCGGCCAGCTCCAACCGGGCGAGCTCATCGAGATCGACCGGGAGGACGGCCAGACCGCGCTGTTCGAGGTGGACTCCGTCGAGCAGTACCCGAAGGCGGACTTCCCCGACCTGCGGGTCTACGGCGCCGTCGACACCCCCCAACTGCGGCTGATCACCTGTGGCGGCCGCTGGACCGCGGACGGCGGCTACGACTCCAACATCGTGGCCTACGCCCGCCTGATCGGCACCATGGCGCCCCCCGCCACCGGCCAGTGACCGGAGAAGGGGCCGGCGAAGGGGCCGGAACACGACTGAGGCGTCCCGCGCTCGCGGGACGCCTCGGTGTGCCTCGGTGCGGTCAGGACAGGGTCTCGGCCGCCGTCGGGGAGCTGTCCCGCAGGAACTGCGAGCAGCGCTCGTACTCCTCGTCCTCGCCGATCGCCTGGGCCGCGCGCGCCAGCGCGTGCAGGGCGCGCAGGAAGCCCCGGTTGGGCTCGTGCTCGAACGGGATCGGGCCGTGGCCGCGCCAGCCGTTGCGCCGCAGCGCGTCGAGGCCCCGGTGGTATCCGGTGCGGGCGTAGGCGTAGGACTCGACCGTGCGGCCCTCGGCGAACGCGTCGTCCGCCAGCTGTGCCCAGGCGAGCGAGGAGGCCGGGTACTTCGCGGCCACCTCGGCCGGCGCCGTGCCCGCGGCCAGCAGCTCACGGGGCTCCGGATCGTCGGGCAGGTGGGTCGGGGGCGGGCCCCCGAGCAGGTTCTCGTGAATCGCCATGTCGTCCAGTGTGCCGCTTCGCTGAGGGGATTCGTCGGCGACCGGTTCGGCCGCGATCTACTTCAGGCGGGTGCCGGTGGAGCGCAGGTCGACGCAGGCCTGGGTGACGCGGGCCGCCATGCCGGCCTCGGCGAGCTTGCCCCAGCTGCGCGGGTCGTACGTCTTCTTGTCGCCGACCTCGCCGTCCACCTTCAGCACGCCGGCGTAGTTGCGGAAGACGTGGTCGACGATGGGACGGGTGAACGCGTACTGGGTGTCGGTGTCCAGGTTCATCTTCACCACGCCGTTCTCGAGGGCGGTGGCGATCTCCTCCTGGGTGGAGCCGGAACCGCCGTGGAAGACGAAGTCGAACGGGGAGGCCTTGCCGAACTTCGCCGCGACGCCCTCCTGGAGCTCCTTCAGCAGGTCCGGCCGCAGCACCACGTTGCCCGGCTTGTAGACGCCGTGCACGTTGCCGAAGGAGGCGGCCAGCAGATAGCGGCCCTTCTCGCCGAGCCCCAGCGCCTCGGCGGTGCGCAGCGCGTCCTCGACCGTGGTGTACAGCTTGTCGTTGATCTCGTGGCTGACGCCGTCCTCCTCGCCGCCGGTGGGGGTGATCTCCACCTCCAGCACGATCCGCGCGGCGGCGGCCAGGGCCAGCAGCTCCTCGGCGATCTCCAGGTTGTCCTTCAGGGTCTCGGCGGAGCCGTCCCACATGTGCGACTGGAAGAGCGGGTTCTCGCCCCGGTCGACGCGCTCCTTGGAGAGGGCCAGCAGCGGCCGGACATAGCCGTCCAGCTTGTCCTTGGGACAGTGGTCGGTGTGGAGGGCGACGTTGATCGGGTACTTCCGGGCCACGACGTGCGCGAACTCGGCGAGCGCGGTGGCGCCGGAGACCATGTCCTTGTCGTACTGACCGCCCAGGAACTCGGCGCCGCCGGTGGACATCTGGATGATGCCGTCGCTCTCGGCCTCGGCGAAGCCGCGCAGCGCGGCGTGCAGGGTCTGCGTCGAGGTGACGTTGATGGCCGGGTAGGCGAACTTGCCCGCCTTGGCCCGGTCAAGCATCTCGTTGTAGACCTCTGGGGTCGCGATCGGCATCTGTCCGCTCCTTGTATGCGTAGATCTGCTCGCCGTCGTCCCGCTCATCCTCCCAGAGAAGGACCCCTACCGGGACAGCGCGCGACAGTTTCACGTGAAACAACTACGGTGTGTCATACCCCCTGTTCAGGGGGGCGATCAGTCCAGGCCCAGGTCGCTCATCGTGTACGCCTGGTAGTAGGGGAGCCCGGCCTCCTCGATGGCCGGCGCGGCACCGCGCTCGACGATCACCGCGACCGCCACCACCTCGGCGCCGGCCTCCCGCAGCGCGGCCACCGCGTCGAGCACCGAGCCGCCGGTGGTCGAGGTGTCCTCCAGCGCGAGCACCCGGCGGCCCGCCACGTCGGGGCCCTCGATCCGGCGTTGCAGGCCGTGTGCCTTCCCCGCCTTGCGCACCACGAAGGCGTCGAGCCGCCGGCCCCGGGCCGCCGCCGCGTGCAGCATGGCGGCGGCCACCGGGTCGGCGCCCAACGTCAGGCCGCCGACGGCGTCGAAGTCGAGGTCCGCGGTGAGGTCGAGCATGACCTCACCGACGAGCGGCGCGGCCTCGCCGTCCAGGGTGATCCGACGCAGGTCGACGTACCAGTCGGCCTCCCGCCCGGAGGAGAGGATGACCTTGCCGTGGACGACGGCCTTGTCCTTGATCTGCCGCAGCAGCTCGTCACGCACGCTCATGGCTCACGACACTACGCCAGGCCCGTTCAGAGCCTGCGCCATGTCCAGCTTGTGGAGATCTCCAGCGGCTCCAGCTCGGTGACCAGTCGGGGATGGGTGTTCAGCCCGTTGGGCGGGCCTGACTGCGGCTCCACGCAGACGGCCTCGGGCTGCTCGTCGTAGACCACCACCCAGGGGGTGCGGCTGGCCACGGTCAATTCCAGCTCGTCCGGCCAGACCAGCGCGACGCGGACGCCGTCCGGCATGCCGAAGCAGTCGTCCCAGGGCCCGGGCCCGGGCGGGATCCGGTGACCGGTCGGCAGGTGGTCGTCGCCGCGCTCCTCCTGCCACTCGGCGGTGAAGTCGATGGCGACGTCCTTGCCCTCGGGGCTCAGCGTGCGGAGGAACCAGGGGTGCCAGCCGGCCTGCGCGGGGAAGGAGTCGCCCAGCGTCTCCACGCCGAGGGTGAGGGTGAGGCCCGAGCCGTCCTCGGCCAGCTCCACGAGCTGGCTGACCCGGCCCCGGTAGGGCCAGGCGTCGGAACCGCCACCGAGGTCGCAGACCAGGGCGGCGCTCCGGTCGTCCGCGCTGACCAGCCGCCAGGGCCGGTTCCTGACCGTGCCGTGGATGGCGTGCGGGCCGGCGTTCACCGGCAGTTGGTGGGTGGTGGTGCCGTTGCTGAAGCGGCCCTCGCGGGTGCGGCCGCACCAGGGCGCCATCACAAAGGAGCCGAACCGCTCGCCCTGGCGCAGCAGTTCGAGCCCGCCGACGCGGAGCGAGGAGAGCCGGCCGCCCTCGTCGGGGCGCACGGTCAGTTCGGTGTCGGCGGCGCGGAGTCGCACTCCGCTGTCGGTGTCGTCGGTGGTCACCCCATGACGATAACGATCTGATGCGACTATCCGACGTACGCAGGTCCTCATGTCGTCACCGCACGAGCGTCGGCGGCGTGGTCAGCGGAGCACGCCGCGCCGCCGGCGAAGAGCCCGACCGACGATGACCGCGGAGGCCAGCGCGATGGCGGCGGCCGGCGCCGCCCAGCGCAGCACCACGGCGGTTCCCGTCGGCTGCCCGGGCGCGGGATCGGGGGCGTACCGGCCGCGCGGCGGGGCGTGATCCACCTCCTCCGCGCTCCGACCGATCATCGTGCGCCTGGCGAAGTCGGCCTCCGGCTCGGGCAGGGCGGCCTCGGCCGCGACCAGCTCGTCGACCTCGTCGATCTCGACGACCCCGTCGGCCCCGTCCACCTCGTCCACCGTGTCGAACCCGTCGATGTCGTCGATGTCGTCGACCTCGGCGAGACGGGCGGCCTCGGCGATGTCCGCGACCTCGGCCGGCCGGTGCTCCGGCTCGGGCTCGGGAGCGGCCGGGATGACCGGGATCGCCGGCTCGTTGTCGTCGGGCGCCCCGATGCCGGCGGCCAGGGCCGTGGGCGGTGGTGGCTCCTCGGTGTCGACCGCGGACTGCGACAACTCGTCGACCAGCGCCTCGGCGAACCGGTCGAGCAACCGCCGGGCCGCCGCGGCCCGCTGCTCGACCGCGTGGTCGGCGAGCCGGCCGCCGGCCTCGACCGTGCCGCGGAAGGAGAGCGTGCACCCCGGGCGGTCGGTCACCGGGCGGGGCACCACGGTGAGCGTGAGCCGCACCGTGCCCTCACCCCTGACCTCGGCGCCCGCCGCCTCGACCGTGACGCCCTCGCCGCGCTCGGACAGGGTCAGGGTGCCGCCGTAGGTGATGGTCGAGGAACCGATCCGCACTCTCATGCGGCCGGCCAGCGCGCCGCCGGGCTCCAGACGCAGCCCGGGCACACAGCGCGCCACCCGCTCCGGCTCGGCGAACGCACTCCGCACGGCGGTGGCGGACAGTGGCAGATAGACCTCGTGCTCCATGGCCATGGCGCGGAGCCTACCCACACCACATGATCGGATCACTTATTCATCCCCACCGCGCGCCGAGCCGGCCGGGAGAGGCGGGCCATCAGCCGGAACGGCCGGGCCCCAACGCGCTGGAGGAGGTACCGAGCCGCTCGGCCGCCGCCTGCTCCAGCGGGGGCACGACCGCCATGCAGGCCAGCAGGGTGGCCACCACCCCCACGCTCAGCAGCAGGAACCGGCGGCGGACGCGCGGGCACAGGTCGCTCCGGAACAGCCAGAGCACCAGCACCCCACCGGCCAGCGCGTTGACCACCCCGGTGAGCAGCGCCGCGTTCAGCCGGCCGAAGAGCGGCAGGAGAAGGAAGGGGAAGGCGAGGCCGCCGAGCAACGCCCCCACGTAGTCGGCCGCCGACAGGTCGGCCACCGCGCGCCCCGCGTCCTGCTGTCTGATCCGCTGGATCAGGGTCATCAACAGCGGCATCTCGGCCCCGATCAACACCCCCATCGCCAGCGAGAAGCACACCAGCATCGGCGTGGCCTCGCCGAAGAGCAGGAAGCTGAGGTGGAGCGTCATCGCCGAGGTGCCGCCGACCAGCGCCAACACCACTTCGATCAGGCCGAAGTTGACCGAGGCATGGCCGCGCAGCCGCTTGGCGCCGAGCGAGCCGAGCCCCATCGCGAAGACCATCAGCGACAGCACGATGGAGGTGTGGGTGACCGTGTCCCCGACGAGATAGTCGGCCAGCGCGATCAGTTCGAGCTCGTAGACCAACCCGCAGGCCGCGCAGACGAATACCGTCAGCAGGACCAGAGTTCGCCCGACGCCCGCCGACACCGGGAGCATGGCCGTCGCCGAGCACTCCGCCTCGGAGCGCTCGGCGTCGGACGTCTGGATCATGAACCGAACGTTACGTCACACCTCGGGATCGAACTGTCACCCACAGGAGTGGTTTCACGGCGACTGCCGCCCTCCGCGACCCTGGTCCTGGTCGCCACCAGCCGCCCCTCCTGCGGATAGGCGTGCCAGGTACGCCAGTGCACCTGGCCGCCCTGCCGCTGCGCGAGCAGCGCGGTGAAGGCGTTGGGATCACCGGGGAACAGGCCGGCGAGACCGTGCGGATGCTCCGCGACCAGGGCCAGCAACTCCTGGGCGCGCCCCGCGAACGAGCCGGCGCTCAGGCTCTCGACGCGCGCCGCGAACTCGTACTCGAAGTTGCCGAGCCGCCTGGAAACTCCCAGGGGCAACGGGGTGTTGCTCCCCGGCATGCACGCGACGGTCTCGGAGCAGGCGCCGTCCCGGTGCTCGAAGAGCACCTGGTGCGAGGCGCCCAGCACGCGCAACTGCACCCGGGCACCCGAGAGTTCGAGATCGAGGGTGGCCAGCGACGGCAGCGGTTCCCGGCCCAGCGCCCAGGCGAGGTCGGCGGCACGGGTGTCGGTGTAGGCGGTGTGGATGGTGGTGAGCATGGGTCGGCCCCCCGCATGCGGGCAGTTGAGGGTGGTGTGGATCGCCCCTCGGGACACTCGAAGGCAGCGCCACCACCGAACCACGGAACTACCGGCAGCATCAGCGTTTTTACCCAACTTCACCAGGTTTCCATCCCCTCGGGGGGAGGGTGGCTCAGGTGTTCGCACCCGGCGGAGCGATGTCGCCCCGGAACGGCCCGCGCCAATTCACCGACGGGCGTGCGCAATTCGAACAGAACCGCACAGTCAACGCGCGGAGACTCCGCGAAATACAGGCTTTCGCCCCGAAAAGGATCGAAACGCTGGTAACAGCTCAGCGTGCTTCACATCTCGTCTGCACAACGGTCACTCGGCCGCACTTGTTCGCGCTCTCATCTGTGAGGAAGCTCAGCGGAACTTCACACTGAAGTGACTTACTGGGGAAGGCCCGATTGATGACGAGATTCGGCAGAACGTCGAAGATCGCCGCGGCCCTGCTGGGAGGCGCCCTCGTCCTCTCTGCCTGTGGTGGCGGCGACGACGAAAGCGGCAACGAGAACGAGAACGAGTCGAGCGGCTCCGGCGGCACGGTCACGTATGCCATGGCCCAGCCGTGGCAGAGCTACAACAACACCACCGCGGGCGCCAACACCGTCGCCAACGGCCAGGTCATGGAGCAGGTGCTGTCGGGCTTCTGGACGTTCGGTGACTCGGACGGCCAGCCGATCCCCAACGAGGACTTCGGCACCTTCGAGATGGTCTCCGAGGACCCGCTGACCGTGGACTACACGATCAACGAGGCCGCCGTCTGGTCCGATGGCACCCCCATCGACTGCGACGACATCCTGCTGTGGTGGACCGCGCAGAGCGGCGCCTTCGACGGGCTGTTCTCGGCCGTCGGCACCCAGGGTGTCGAGGACACCGCCCAGCCGGAGTGCGAGCCGGGCGGCAAGTCCTTCACCCTGCTCTACGACCAGCCGTACGCGGACTGGCTGACCGCGGGCCCGGGCCACGGCAACACCGCCATCCAGCCGGCCCACATCGTCTCGGAGCAGGGCGGGTTCGCCTCCGAGGAGGAGTTCATCGCCGCGCTCCAGGGCGACGACCCCGCGGCGCTCGAGGCCGCCGCCGAGTTCTACAACAACGGCTGGGTGATCGAGGGCGCGCTTCCCGACCCCGCGCTGATCCCGTCCTCCGGCCCCTACGTCATCAGCGGCTACGAGGCCAACCAGTCCGTCACGCTCACCCGTAACGAGAACTGGTGGGGCGAGGAGCCGGCCAACGACTCGATCGTGTTCCGCACCATCGCTGACGAGGAGCAGGTCCAGGCCCTCCAGAACAGCGAGGTCGACATCATCGAGCCGCAGCCGACGGTGGACATCGCCCAGCAGATCCAGTCGGCCTCCGGCGTCGAGAACGAGGTGGGTGAGGAGTACACCTACGAGCACCTCGACTTCAACTTCAACGCCGGTCCGTTCGCCGAGTCCATCGAGCTGCGCCGGGCGTTCGCCCTGTGCGTGCCCTACGAGGACCTGGTCGTCAACCTGATCCAGCCCGTCGTGCCGGACGCCGAGGTCAAGCGGGTCCGCAACGTGGCGCCGTGGGACCCCGGTTACCAGGAGGCCGTGGACGCCTCGCAGGCCACCATCGACGAGTACGGCACCACCGACATCGACGCCTCCCGGGCCATCCTGGAGGCCGAGGACGCCGTCGGCACCACCGTCCGCCTCGGCACCCTGGAGAACCAGCGCCGTCTCGACGCCGGCGCGCTGATCGAGGCCTCCTGCGAGCAGGCCGGCTTCGAGGTCGAGTTCGAGCCCGCGACCGACTTCTTCGACACCACCGGCGCGCTGGCCGAGAACCGCTTCGACGTGGCCATGTTCGCGTGGGCCGGCTCTCCCGACCGCTCCGGCTGGAACTCCACCTACCGGACCGTGACCGAGTGCTCCCCCGAGGGCAAGGGCAACAACAACGGCTGCTACTCCAGCCCCGAGATGGACGAGCTGCTCGACCAGGTCCTGCGCACCTCCGACCAGGCCGAGGCCATCGAGCTGACCGCGCAGATCGAGGCGCTGCTCTGGGAGGACATGGTGACCATCCCGCTGTACCAGCACCCGGGCATCACCGCCTGGAACGGTGCGGTGGAGAACGTGATCCCCAACCCCTCGCAGAACGGCATCACCTGGAACGCCGACCAGTGGGCCAGGTCCTGACGACCCACTAGACCGACCGGTGGCCCGCCGAGGCCGGCCACCGACGGCGTACCACTCGCCCACGCGGGGCCGGGGGACACCCATCCCCCCGGCCCCGCCTTCGTACGGTGGCGGCGCGTCGCCGCGAACGCGCCCGCGTTCCGCCCCACCCCCAGCCCCCTGAACTCCTGGAGTCAGCGCACCATGCTCGTCTTCATAGCGCGGCGGCTCTTCGTCTCGATCTGGGTGTTCCTCGCGTCCTCCGTCATCGTCTTCTTCCTCTCCACACAGGTCAGGGACCCGCTGGCGGAGGCCAGGGCGCTGCCGGACGGTGCCCGCGAGAACGCGATCGCGGAGATCACCGAGCGCATGCACCTGGACGACCCGATCCTCGTCCGCTACTTCCGCTGGCTGGGCGACGCCCTGGCCGGCGACCTCGGCACCAACCGGCAGGGCCAGAGCGTCAACACCATGCTGGAGTCGGCCTTCTCGGCCACCGTCCAGCTCATCGTCGGCGCCACCGTGCTCTCCATCGTGGTCGGCATCTCCATCGGCGTGATCTCGGCGCTCCGCCAGTACACGGCGCTCGACCAGACCGTCACGTTCGTCGCGTTCATCTGCTTCTCGCTGCCGCTCTTCTGGGTGGGCACGCTGCTCAAGCAGTTCCTCGCCATCGACTTCAACGACTGGCTGGCCGATCCCCAGATCTCCCCCCTCTTCATCGGCGGCATCTCCCTGCTCACCGGCCTGTTCTGCGGCTCGGTGGTGCTGGGCGACCGCCGCTCCCGGCTCGTCGCGTTCGCCTCGAGCACCGCCGCCATGGCCGTGCTGCTCGCCGTGCTCTCCGCCACCGAGTGGTTCGCCGACCCCGGCCTCGGACCCGTCGTGGTGGCCATCACCGCCATCGCCGGCGCCATCGGCTTCACCACCCTGGTGAGCGGCCTGGAGTGGCAACCGCCGCTGCGCGCGGCCCTGATCGCGGCGGCCATCGGCATTGTGGCCTACTTCGCCCTCGACCCGGTACTGGATAATCCACAGCTGCCGACGATCATCGGACTGGCGCTGCTGACGGCCGCCGTCTGCTTCGGCGTCGGCTGGTACGTGGGCGGCGACCTGTACCGGCGCAACGCCATCCCGGCCACGGTCCTCACCGGCCTCTTCGCCGGCGCCGTGATCTTCACCGACCGGATGCTCCAGTCGTTCGCCGACTACAGCGAGTCGGTGGGCGGCCGCCCCGTCTCCACGGTCGGCGCCGAGACCCCCAACTACGAGGGCACCTTCTGGGAGAGCGGCCTCGACTCGTTCGGCCACCTGGCGCTGCCCACCCTCGCGCTGGTGCTCATCTCCCTCGCCACCTACACCCGTTACACCCGGGCCAGCATGCTCGAGGTGATGAACCAGGACTACGTGCGCACCGGCCGCGCCAAGGGCCTGAGCGAGCGCGCCGTGGTCACCCGGCACGTGCTGCGCAACGGCCTGATCCCGATCACCACGCTCATCGCCTACGACATCGGCACCATCGTCGGCGGCGCCGTCGTCACCGAGCAGGTCTTCGGCTGGTCGGCGATGGGCAGCCTGCTGTTCACCGGCATCGAACAGGGCGACCCCATGCCGATCATGGCCTTCTTCGTGGTGTCGGGCGGCGCCATCGTGGTCTTCAACATGGTCGCGGACATCGCCTACGCCTTCCTCGACCCCCGCATCCGCCTGTCCTGAAGCCCTAAGGAGGCAAAGGCCATGACGCAGAACGCGCAGCCGGCCGGGGCGGAGAAGACCCCGGCGGCCCCCGCCGCGGCCAAGGACGCCGCGGCCCAGGGAATGTCCATCGTCGCCCGCTCCCAGGGCCAGCTGGTGCGGCGCCGGTTCTTCCGGCACCGCGGCGCCCTGGCGGGCATGATCCTGTTCTTCATCGTGGTGGCGCTCGCCGTCAGCACGATCGGCGCCGGGCCGATCCCCGGCTGGTGGGACAAGGACCCCATGGCCACCGGCCAGGTGGTCGACGCGGGCCGACCCACCCTGTCCGTGCTGCCCGAGTTCCTCGGCGGCGGCGGGCTCCACCTGGGCGAACACCCCTTCGGCCAGGACAACATCGGCCGCGACTACTTCGCCCTCACCATGCGCGGCACCCAGGTGTCGCTGGTGATCGCGCTGATCACCGGCCTGGTCGCCACCTTCGTCGGGACCCTGCTCGGCGCCGTCGCCGGCTACTTCCGCGGCTGGGCCGAGTCGGTGCTGATGCGCATCACCGACGTGATGATCGCCATCCCGACGCTGCTGATCGCGGGTCTGATCGGCGTCATCGTCGCCGGCCGCGGCATCGTGATCTTCGCGGTCTTCCTCGGCCTGTGCCTGTGGACGCAGATCGCCCGGCTGGTGCGCGGCGAGGTGCTGTCGCTGCGGGAGAAGGAGTACGTGGAGGCGGCCCGCTCGGTCGGCACCCGCTCCCGACGCATCATCTTCAAGCACATCCTGCCCAACACGATGGGCGTGATCATCGTCTCGGCGACGCTGATGATCGCCAGCGCGGTGCTGACCGAGACCGCGCTCTCCTTCCTCGGGCTTGGCGTACAGGCGCCGGACACCTCGCTCGGCCGGCTGATCAGCGACTACCGCACGGCGCTGACGGTTCGCCCCTGGCTCTTCTACTGGCCGGGCGCCTTCATCATCGCCATCGCCCTGTCGATCAACTTCATCGGCGACGGCCTGCGCGACGCCTTCGACCCCCGACAGACCCGGGTGCGTGACTGATGTCTTCCCTTACCCCACCTGTGACCCCGTCCGAGAGCGTCGCGCCGACCGAGGCCGCCGTGACCGAGGCGGCCGAGGAGGTCCACGCGGCCAGGACACTGGCCGACTCGCGGCCGCCGTCGGACGAGGAGATCCTGACCGTCGAGAACCTGACGGTCGAGTTCCCCACCGACGACGGCGTGGTGCGGGCCGTGCGCGGCATCAGCTACACCCTGCACGCCCGCGAGGTGCTGGGCATCGTCGGCGAGTCGGGCTCCGGCAAGTCGGTCTCGTCGATGGCCGTGATGGGTCTGCTCCCGAAGAACGCGCGGATCCGCGGCAGCATCCGTTACCGCGGCCAGGACCTGCTGGCGCTGCGCCCCAAGGAACAGCGCTCGCTGCGCGGCCGGAAGATCGCGATGATCTTCCAGGACCCGATGACCTCGCTCAACCCGGTCCGCACGGTCGGCGACCAGCTCGCCGAGGCGGTGCTCGCGCACCATCTCGTGCCGCGCAAGAACGCGCTCGCCCGGGCGCGGGAGATGCTCGACCTGGTCGGCATCCCGCAGGCCGACAAGCGGCTGCGGTCCTACCCGCACGAGTTCTCCGGCGGCATGCGGCAGCGCGTGATGATCGCGATGGCGATCATCAACGACCCCGACGTGATCATCGCGGACGAGCCCACCACGGCCCTCGACGTGACCGTCCAGGCGCAGATCCTGGAGAAGCTGCTCGAGGTCAAGGACGAGGTCAACGCGGCGATCCTGATGATCACCCACGACCTGGGCGTGATCGCGGGCATGGCGCACCGCACCCTGGTGATGTACGCCGGCAAGCCGGTCGAGATCGGCGAGACCGACCAGGTCTTCTACGAGCCCCGGATGCCGTACACCGCGGGCCTGCTCGGCTCCATCCCCTCCCTCGACGGCGACCGGGACGGTCGGCTGCGGCCGATCGGCGGCACCCCGCCCTCGCTGATCCACCTGCCGCCCGGCTGCCCGTTCTCGCCGCGCTGCCCGCTGGCGACGGACGAGTGCCGGGCGAGCGAGCCGGAGCTCGCCGCGGTGGGCGAGGGTCACTCGGCGGCCTGCCACCACAGCGACACCCTGGCCGAGGCCGAGGACGCCACCGCGTTCTTCCGCACGACCGGCCCAGAGGAGGCCTGATGTCCACGCAGAGTCCCACTCCGACATCTCGGGAGCTGCTGAGGGTCACCGACCTGGTGGTCAACTTCCCGGTGCGCGGCGGCGGCCTGTTCCGCCGGGTCGTGGGCCAGGTGCAGGCGGTCAGCGGGGTGTCGTTCTCCGTCGGGGAGGGCGAGACCCTGGGCGTGGTGGGCGAGTCCGGGTGCGGCAAGTCCACCACGGGCCGGGCGGTGCTCCAGCTGATCAAGCCGACCTCCGGCTCGGTGACGTTCGAAGGCCAGGAGATCACCGGCCTGTCGACGTCCCAGCTGCGGGCGGTGCAGCGGAACGCCGGCATGGTCTTCCAGGACCCGTACGCCTCGCTCAACCCGCGGCTGCCGGTGAACGACATCGTCGCCGAACCGCTGAAGGTGCAGGGCGTCTGGCGCGAGGGCGGCAGGGCCAGGGTGGCCGAGCTGCTGGAACTCGTCGGCCTGAGCCCGGAGCACGGCAACCGCTACCCGCACGAGTTCTCCGGCGGCCAGCGGCAGCGCATCGGCATCGCCCGGGCACTGGCGCTCGACCCGAAGCTGCTGGTGCTCGACGAGCCGGTCTCGGCGCTCGACGTGTCGGTGCAGGCGGGCGTGGTCAACCTGCTCGAGGACCTCCAGGACCGGCTCGGCGTGGCCTACGTCTTCATCGCCCACGACCTGTCGGTGGTCCGGCACATCTCGGACCGGGTAGCGGTCATGTACCTGGGCAAGATCGTGGAGACCGGCACCCGGCAGGACGTCTACGAGCGGCCCAGCCACCCGTACACCCAGGCGCTGCTCTCGGCGGCGCCGCTGGCCGACCCGCGGCGGGAACGGGCCCGCCGTCGGACGGTGCTCACCGGGGACGTGCCTAGCCCCCTCTCGCCGCCCAGCGGCTGCCGCTTCCGCACCCGCTGCTGGAAGGCGCAGGACATCTGCGCCACCGAGGAGCCGGCGCTCAAGGACCGGGGGACGGCCCATCCGGTGGCCTGCCACTTCCCCGAGGAGGCGGAGAAGGCCGCGCCGGCCCCGGCCCCCGCCCCGGCGGCCTGACGGCGGTCTCCCTCCCACTCACCGCCCTCCCGGGGCGGTGGGTGGGACGGCCGGCCCCTCAGGCGTCCTCGGCCAGCAGTTCGTCGATCCGCCGCACCTTGGACGTCAGCCCGTCGGTGACGCCGTCCCGCACGTCCGCCTTGAGGACCAGGCTGACGCGGCTCACGCCGCGCGCCCGCACCGCCTCGACGGCGGCCTTCACCACCGCCATCACCTCGTCCCACTCGCCCTCGACCGAGGTGAACATCGCGTCGGTCCGGTGCGGCAGCCCACTCTCCCTGACCACCCGCACCGCCGCAGCGACGTCCTCCCCGACGTCCTCAGCCGAGCCGATCGGCGTCACCGAGAACGCGACGATCACGCGTCATCGCCTCCGGCGCCGCCCTCGTTCCCCTCGTTCCGTTCGTTCCGTTCGTTCTCGTCGCCCTCGGCCGACTCGGCGTCCTTCTCGAGACCGAGCCGCTCGACCAGCCACCTGTCGAACTCGACCGAGGCCCGCACCCAGCTGACCAGGCTCGCCACGAAGTGGTCGAAGCCCACCCCGGCGCCGATCAGCATCTGCACCTCACCGATCAGCCGGACCGAGCCGTCGTCGTTGGTGTGCGTGTACACCTTGGGCCACAGCGTGGTGTGGTTCCACTCGTCGACGCTCTCCAAAAGCCGCGGCTTGTCGTCGATCGTGTGCGGCCGGTCGTAGAACGTCCGCACCGACAGGATCCGCTGCTGCTTCTCGCCCCGGAACATGAAGTAGGTGCGGAAGTCCTTCCAGGGCGCCACCAGGTCGCCCTGCTTGTCCACCACGTACTTCAGCTTCATCCGGTCGAGCAGTTGCTTGATCAGATCCTGGTTCGGCATGATCGGCCCCGCCGGCTTGCGCGCCTGCTGCGGCTGGCCGCCGGACTGGTCGCCGGACGGGCGACCGGGCTGGCCCCCGAAGTTCGGGATTGCGGACGGGTCGACAGACACGGGATAAGTCCCTTCATACGGTTTTAGAGGGCGTTCCCCATCCTCTCCCATCACTCCCGGGACATGGCAACCAGTCGTAGCCCACCGTCGAGATCCGCGTCCACCCGAACGGTGTCACCGTCCCGCACCTCGCCGGAGAGGATCTGCCTGGCCAGCGGGTCGCCGATGGCCGTCTGCACCAGGCGGCGCAGCGGCCTGGCCCCGTAGGCCGGGTCGTTGCCCTCGACGGCCAGCCAGCGCAACGCCAGCTCCGTGACGTCCAGCGTGAGCCGCCGGTCGACGAGCCGCCGCTGGAGTGCGTCGACCTGCAGCTGGGCGATCCGCCCCAGCTCCTCGCCCGTCAGCGCGCTGAACACCACCAGATCGTCAAGACGGTTCAGGAACTCGGGCCGGAAGGCCGCCCGCACCGCCGCCAGGACCTCCTCCCGCTGCTCGGCCGGCTTGGCCAGCGGATCGATCAGGTGCTGACTGCCGAGGTTGGAGGTGAGGATGAGGATGGTGTTGCGGAAGTCGACCGTGCGGCCCTGGCCGTCGGTCAGCCGCCCGTCGTCCAACACCTGGAGCAGGATGTCGAAGACCTCGTGGTGGGCCTTCTCCACCTCGTCGAGCAGCACCACGCTGTAGGGGCGGCGCCGGACCGCCTCCGTGAGCTGACCGCCCTCCTCGTACCCCACGTAGCCGGGGGGCGCCCCGACCAGCCGGGCCACGGAGTGCTTCTCGCTGTACTCGCTCATGTCGATACGGACCATGGCCCGCTCGTCGTCGAAGAGGAAGTCGGCCAGCGCCTTGGCCAGCTCCGTCTTGCCGACGCCCGTGGGCCCGAGGAAGAGGAACGAACCGGTCGGCCGGTCCGGGTCGGCGATTCCGGCACGGCTGCGCCGCACCGCGTCGGACACGGCCCGCACGGCCTCCGCCTGGCCGATCAGCCGACGGCCGAGCTCCTCCTCCATCCGGAGCAGTTTCTCCGTCTCGCCCTCCAGCAGCCGACCCGCCGGGATGCCGGTCCAGGCGGAGACGACGTCGGCGATGTCGTCGGGCCCGACCTCCTCCTTCACCATGGTGGACCTGGCCGCCTCGGCCTCCGCCTCGGAGGCCGCCGCCAGCTCCCGCTCCAGCGCCGGGATCTCGGCGTACAGCAGCTTGGACGCGGTCTCGAAGTCGCCGTCCCGCTGGGCGCGCTCGGCCAGGCCACGCGTCTCGTCGAGCCGCTCCTTGAGCTCACCCACCCGGTTGAGGCTCTGCTTCTCCTTCTCCCACCGGGCGGTCAGGCCGCGCAGCTCCTCCTCGCGGTCCGCGAGCTCCCGCCTGATCCGCTCCAGGCGCTCCCTGGAGGACACGTCGGACTCGCCGGCCAGCGCCATCTCCTCCATCTTCAGCCGGTCGACCGAGCGCTGGAGCTCGTCGATCTCGACCGGCGAGGAGTCGATCTCCATCCGCAGCCGCGAGGCCGCCTCGTCGACCAGGTCGATCGCCTTGTCCGGCAGGAAGCGCGAGGTGATGTACCGGTCGGAGAGGGCGGCCGCGGCGACCAGCGCGCCGTCGGCGATCTGCACCTTGTGGTGGGCCTCGTAGCGGCCCTTCAGCCCGCGCAGGATGGCGACGCTGTCCTCCACGCTGGGCTCGGCGACCAGCACCTGCTGGAAGCGCCGCTCCAGCGCCGCGTCCTTCTCGATGCGCTCGCGGTACTCGTCGAGCGTGGTGGCGCCGACCATCCGCAGCTCGCCGCGGGCCAGCATGGGCTTCAGCATGTTGCCCGCGTCCATCGCCGAGTCGGCGCCGGCGCCCGCGCCGACGACGGTGTGCAACTCGTCGATGAAGGTGATGATGCGGCCGTCGCTCTCCTTGATCTCGGCGAGCACGGACTTCAGGCGCTCCTCGAACTCGCCCCGGTACTTGGCGCCGGCCACCATCGCGCCGAGGTCGAGCGAGACCAGCCGCTTGTTCTTCAGGGACTCGGGCACGTCCCCCTTGACGATGCGCTGGGCCAGGCCCTCGACGACGGCGGTCTTGCCCACCCCCGGCTCACCGATCAGGACCGGGTTGTTCTTGGTGCGGCGGGAGAGCACCTGCACCACCCGGCGGATCTCGTGGTCCCGGCCGATCACCGGGTCGAGCCGCCCCTCGCGGGCGGCGGCCGTGAAGTCGGTGCCGAACTTCTCCAGCGCCTTGTAGGTGCCCTCGGGGTCGGGGCTGGTCACCCGCTGCCCGCCGCGGCCGCGCTGGAAGGCGGCGAGCAGCTTCTTGTCGGTGGCGCCCTGGCGGCTCAGCAACTCACCGGTGGCCCCGCCACGGGCCGCGAGGCCGATCAGCAGGTGCTCGGTGGAGATGAACTGATCGCCCAGCTCCATGGCCCGCTGGGCGGCGTCCGAGAGGACGGACAGCATCTCGCGGTTCGGCTGGGGCTTGGCGACGGACGAGCCCTGCACGCTCGGCAGCCCGCCAAGCAGCCGCTCGGCGCCGGAACGCAGGGCCGCCTGGTCGGCGTCCACGGCGGCCAGCAGGTCCTGGATGTTCTCGTTGTCCTGCCCGGAGAGCAGGGCGAGCAGCAGATGAGCCGGCGTGATGTCCGGGTGCCCGTCGGCCAGCGCCCGATCGTTCGCGGCACTGATCGCGTCCCGGCTCCGATTGGTCAGCTCGGCGTTCACTCCCGGCACTCCTCCCTGTAGCTGCTAGCAGCTGCGTGCGATAAGTTGAGTCTATCTCACTCAAGTGCCGATGCGCACACCCCTTCGTATTCCTCTTCCGGGTGAAAGAGATCTCCGCGCCTCCCGGTTCGACCGAGCGTGGGAAACGCTGGCACCCGACCAGGAGAGGAGGCACCATGACCGTCATGGCCGCCCACGAGCCCGCACGCGCAGAGCACGACCTCCTCGAAGTCTTTCTGGGCCTGGACACGCCCGACGGATACCGGGCCGAGCTCATCGAAGGGGAGATCGCTGTGAGCCCACCGCCGAGCGGCGACCACGAGGACCTCATCGACCTGATCGTCGACGAGATCAGGCGGAGATCGAGGACACGGATGCAGTGCTCGGGTCACAAGGGGCTGGCGGTCCCCAGATCCGACGGCCTCTTCCCGCCCAACCACCTCATCCCCGACGTGACCGTCGCCCCCCGCGACCTGCGGCTGTTCCGCGGCGCCCCCTCGTGGATGGAACCGGACGGCGTGGCGATGGTCGTCGAGGTGACCAGCGGCAGAGCCGGACTCGACCGGATCGACAAGCGCTACGCGTACGCCCAGGGAGGCATCCCGCTCTACCTCCTGGTCGACCGCGACCAGGAATCCGTCAGCCTGTTCAGCGAGCCCCTGCGAGACGACTACAAGGAGGTCGCCTCCGCCCCCTTCGGCGAGGTGCTCCCCCTGCCCGAGCCCTTCGGCTTCGAGCTCGACACCGCCGACTTCCTCTGACCATCCGGCCGGCGCCCCTCACCCGCCGGCCGCGGCGAACAGCTCCCTCGCCTCCTCGGGGAACGGCCGGCCCACCACGTGGCCGTCGCCGCTGCCCACCGACATCACCGCGACCACCGTCCCCGACTGGCCGTCCGCCGCGAAGTCCTGGATCCACGGACCACCGCTCGAGCCGGCGGTCATGTCGCAGCCGTCGAGCACCAGACCGCCCACGTTGGGCGCCTGCGCCTCGTCGACCCCCAGCACGTCCGTGTCGCCCTCGCAGTACCGCAGCGACTCCCCGTCGTACGGCTCGACCGCCGGATAGCCGAGCACGGCGACCCGCCGCCCCTCCGGCACCGGCTCGAACGCGATCCGGTTGGCGCCGTGCGCCTCCTGGACCGTCCGGCCGTCCTTCTCCGCCACGGTGAGGAACGCGTAGTCGTGCGGCAGCACCTCGATCGTCTCGCGGGTGACGTCCCAGCCCTCCGGGGTGTGCCAGGAGGCGATCCGCCAGCCGTCCTCCCGGTAGCTGTCCCGCCCGTGGTCGTAGCCGGGCACGAACCAGGCGTCGCGCGGCGGCTCCGGGTTGTCCCTGGTGCGCGCGCAGTGCGCCGCGGTGGCGACCACGCTGCCGTTGGGCGCGTCCACGACGGCGCCCGAGCAGAGGCCGAGCCGGCCGCCGCCCGCGTCCCAGATGATCTTTCCCACGGTGCCGACGGCGCCGCCGTCCCACGGCTCCGAGGCGACGGCGGGCGGCGCGAGGAGCCCGGCGAGGGAGACCGCGGCGAGCGCCGGCAACAGCGGAGATGTCATAGGCACACCCTGGGATCACGCTCCGGGCATGTCCAGCCACCGTCAGCCGATCGAGTGGTGGAACGGGACTCGCGCTCCCGGCAAAGATCCGGCAAAACCACCGCTCCGCCAGCGGTGTGGACCACTGCCGCGCCGCAGGCGACACCCGCGCCGTCCGGAAACCCCGTCCGGCCCATCCTCGCAGGCAACTTCCACGTTTCACGGGCGCATTGACGGCTCCATCCGGTACCACGAGCATGCCCGTGCCCACTACCACCGGAGGCCGCCGTGCGAGGAAGAGCACCCCGACCCCGTGCGATCGCCGTCGCCGCCACCGCGGCCACGGCCGTCGCCCTGCCACTGCTGTTGACCGGCCCACCCGCCACCGCCGACTCCGACGACACCACGCTGCAGGCCGCGTTCGCCGAGGCCGCCGACCGGTACGGCGTGCCCGAGAGCGTGCTGCTCGCCGTCTCCTACCTCGAGTCGCGCTGGGACGGCCACGCCGGCGCCGCCAGCGTCACCGGCGGGTACGGACCGATGCACCTGACGGACGCCGCGACCGCGCTGGCCGAGTCCACCACCCGGGGCCACCACGCGGACGGGACGGAGGACCCGCGCGGCGACGACTCCCGACCGCTGCCGGCCGCCGACCGCCCGGGGGTGGACTCCGCGGCCGAGGCGGTCCCGGCCGCGGCGCGCACGCCGGCGGCCACCACCCTGCCGCGCGCTGCCGCCCTCACCGACATCCCGGCCGACGAACTCCGCACCGACGAGGCCGCCAACGTCGCGGGCGGCGCCGCGCTGCTCGCCGACGCCCAACGCGCGCTCGGCGCCCCGGCGAGCGACGACCCAGCCGACTGGTACGGCGCCGTCGCCGCCTACGCGGGTGCCGAGACCCGAGAGGCCGCCGAGGTCTTCGCCGACGACGTCTACGACGTGCTCGCCACGGGCGCCCGTCGCGTCACCGACAGCGGCCAGCGGGTGACCCTCGTGCCCGTCGCCGTCACCCCGGACACCGCCACCGCCGACGCGCTCGGCCTGCCGGGCGGGGGCCGCGACCCGGAGGTGGAGTGCCCGCGGACGGTGGCCTGCGACTGGATCCCCGCGCCCTACCAGGACCTCGGCGACGGCGACTACGGCAACCACGACCTCGCCGACCGACCCGACTCCCAGGACGTCGACTACATCGTCATCCACGACACCGAGGCCACCTGGGAGACCACGCTCGACCTGGTGCAGGACCCCACCTACGTCTCCTGGCACTACAGCCTGCGCTCCTCCGACGGCCAGATCGCCCAGCACCTGCGCACCAAGGACGTCGGCTGGCACGCCGGCAACTGGTACGTCAACGCCAAGTCGATCGGCCTCGAACACGAGGGCTTCCTCACCGATCCCGACGCCTGGTACACGGAGGCGATGTACCGCACCTCGGCCCGCCTGGTGCGCTACCTCGCCCGCGCGTACGACATCCCGCTCGACCGGCAGCACATCGTGGGCCACGACAACGTGCAGGGCCCGACCAACGCCAACGTCGCCGGCATGCACACCGACCCCGGCCCCTACTGGGACTGGTCGCACTACTTCGAACTCCTCGGCGCCCCCTTCCACGCGACGGCGGGACCGCGCGGCGGTCTCGTCACCATCGCGCCCGACTACGACACCCACAGCCCCGGCTACGTCGACTGCGGCTCACCCGGCCAGCAGTGCCCCCCGCACGGCTCGGGCGCCGTCCGACTGCACACCGCGCCCAGCCACGAGGCGCCGCTCGTCCGCGACATCGCCACCCACCCGGGCGACGGCGAGTCCTCGACCGGCGTGAACGACGTCGGCGCACGCGCCTCGGCCGGACAGACCTTCGCGGTCGCCGACCGCTCGGGCGACTGGACGGCCATCTGGTACCTGGGGCAAGAGGCCTGGTTCCACAACCCGGCCGACGCGCCGACCGCCGTCAACACCCGCGGCCTCGTCGCCACCGGCAGGGACGGCGCCGCCACCATCCCGGTCTACGGCCGCGCCTACCCGGAGGCCGCCGCCTACCCGCCGGACGTTCCCGTGCAGTCCGTCGTGCCGCTCGCCTACGAGATCCCCGCCGACCAGGAGTACGCCGTGGGTCTCCGCACCGACAGCGAGTACTACCGGGCCGTCACCTTCGACCCGGCCGAGCACCAGGTGGTGCGCGGCGAGGAGTACTACCAGATCCAGCTCGGCCACCGGATCGGCTTCGTGCGCGCGGCCGACGTCGAGCTGAGGTGGTCGGGCAGCTGAGCAACCAGCCGCTGGGCGGGGCTCGTTACGATGAGGACGATGCCCCGCCAGCCGCTCACCATCGCCGCCGTCGCCGCCGCCGTGCTGGCCGCGCTCATGATCACCGTGGCAGCCAGGAACGGCTCGCCCTTCGCCATCGACTCCACGCTGAACGACTGGGCCGTCGACCACCGCACCCCCGCCTGGACCACCACCTTCAAGGCGATCACCAACACCGGCAGCGGCCCCCCGGCCATGGTCCTGGGCGCGATCGTCGGCGCGCTCGCCCTGCCACGCCGGTGGTGGCTGGGCGCGGTGGTCGGCCTCGGCACCCTGTGGGTGGGCATGTTCTTCCGGTGGCTCCTGGTCAACTGGCTCGGCCGGCCGCGACCCCCCATGGCCGACTGGCTCACCCACCCGGACAACCCGTCGATGCCCTCCGGTCACGCCGCCACGTCCGGCATGATCGCCATCGGCTTCGCCCTCGTCCTGTCTCGCCACGCACCCCGCGCCATCGCCTACGCCATCCCCGCCGTCTGGCTGGTGCTGGTCGGCATCAGCCGGGTCTACCTCGGGGTCCACTGGCCCACCGACATCATCGCCGGCTGGCTGTACGCCACCGCCTACACCGCCCTGGTACTCCCGCCGCTCGCCAACGCGCTGGCTAAGGTGCGCGGTTATGACACAGGCGATCGAAAGCGAGAGTCCTAGCGACCGCGAGCTGACCACCGGCCGCCGAGGGCTGGCGCTCCGCGAGACCGCGGAGGGGTCGGGCGTCCGCTTCGAGATACGCCTCGACGGCCGGCCCATAGGCCGCGTCGAGCTGTGCACCACCCCCACGCCGACGGGCAGCCCTTCCCGCCACACCATCACCTACCGGCTCGAACCGGCGCACACCCGCCAGGGCCATGCCACGGCCGCCTGTTGGGCGGCGCTCGGGCACGCCCGGCGCGTCCTCGGCGCGCGGGAGATGCACGCCGAGGTGCCACACGGCGACCGGGCCGGCGCCGACGTCGCCCTCCGCCTCGGCTTCCGCCACACCGCCGACACGGGCACGCACGCGGTCTTCCGCCTCTCACTCACCGCCACCACCGGCGGCGCCCCGGCTCCGCGCCCGACCGCCCGCGTCGTGCTGCTCGACGACGACGGCCGGCTCCTCCTCCGCTCCACCCGCCGCGGCGACACCCTCGTCTGGTGCGCCACCGGCGGCGCGGTGCGGCCGGGCGAGACCCACGAGGGCGCGGCGCTGCGCGGACTCCGCGAGGAGACCGGCCTGACCGGGGTCACGCCGGGCCCCGAGATCTGGCGCGGCCGCCCCTGGTTCGCCGTCATCGGGGGCGTGGCGCACGAGGTACGGCAGCGCTACTACCTGGCGCGGGTGCCGTCCCACCAGGCCGACACCTCGGGGTTCGAGGCATGGGAGCCGGCCGACGTCACCGGCCGCCGCTGGTGGACGGTCGACGAACTCGCCGCCACCCCGGACCTCCTACGGCCGGCCGGCCTGCCCAAGCTGCTGGCCGACCTGCTGGCTGGCGGGCCGCCCGATCGGCCGATCGCCGTAGCCGGCTGAGGGTTCCTGAACTGGCCGGATCGTTACCAACGATATTTGTGGCAAAGGATGTTGAACGGCCTGGGAAGGGATATTCCCGCCTTGCCCTCCATCAGCGGACAGAGCAGAGTGCGTGCACTCCGACAGCACAACCGAAAATGGATCCTCCATGCGCAAGCTGACTCTGTTGGGAACAGCCGCTGCCGCAGGCGCGCTGCTGGTCGCCGGGGCGACTCCGGCCCTGGCCACCGAGAACGAGGTGGGCCTGCACCAGAGCCCTCCGATCACCGCGGACGATCCCGAGTTCGCCGGGAACGGGGAGTGCCCGACGATACCCGCCGACCAGGACGGATGGCACTTCGTCCTGCCCACGAACGACGCGGTCTTCCTCGAACTGCGGGTGACGTTCGAGCAGGGCGGCGAGCAGGTCGTCACGGACTTCGGCCCGCCCAGCGACAAGCACGCCTACGTGGCCTCCGCCCCGGGCGACACCCTGATCGCCGCCAGCGCGACCATCGAGGGCGGGCCGGTCGACTTCCGCCTCTCCCACACCTGCCCGGCCACCGAGGATTCCGAGGAGCCGGCCGAGCAGGAACCGGCCACCGAGGAACCTGACGAGCCCGGCCAGCAGGAACCAGCCACCGAAGAGCCCGAGACGCAGGCGCCGGGCGCCGGCACGGACGGGGGGAGCGCCGAGGAGGAGCCCGCCGCCGAGCCGACCTCGGAGCCGGCCCAGCCCTCCGGCGACGACGCCGATCTGGCCGAGACGGGCTCCAACACCCCGGTCATCGCCGCCTCCGCCGGGGCCTTGGCCCTCCTCGCTGTCGGCGGTTACCTGGCCCTTCGCCGCCGCGGCCAGGCCAACCGCGCCTGACCGCCTTTCACGGGGCCGCCCTCCCGAGGGCGGCCCCACGGCCGGTGCCTACCGACCCCGGTCGGGGCGCCAGACCACGATTGCCGAGGACTGCCTGACGTCCTGGTAGGGCACCAGATCACGCCGGTAGGAGGCGTGCACCTGGGCCTCCCGCTGACGCATCGCCACCGCGGCGCCCTCCACCGCGGCCTGCAGCTCGGCCACCTGTGCCTGAAGAGCCGCGACCTGCGTCTGCAGCGCGATGATCTGCTTGATCCCGGCGAGGTTGATCCCCTCGTCCTGGGACAGCCGCTGCACCTCGCGCAGCAGCTGGATGTCCCGCGCCGAGTACCGCCGGCCGCGGCCCGCGGTGCGGTCCGGCGAGACCAGGCCGAGCCGGTCGTACTGTCGGAGGGTCTGCGGGTGCAGCCCGGAGAGCTGAGCCGCGACGGAGATGACGTATACCGGCGTGTCCTCAGTCAGCTCGTAGGGGTTCCCAAAGGAGTTACTGCTCTGTCCTTGCCGGCCGTTCATCTCTTACTCTCCCTTCGCGGCCTCGAACAGCCCTGCCCGAGGATCCTCGCCCTCCACCGTCGCGCGATACTCCTCAAGGGCCTTGCGTGCCCTGTCACCCAGGTCGCGGGGGACCGCGACCTCGATCGTCACCAGCAGGTCGCCCCGGGTGCCGTCCTTGCGCACTGCGCCCTTGCCCCGCGCCCGCATAGTGCGGCCGGCCGGGGTACCCGGGGGCAGCTTCAGGGTGACCGGTGGACCACCGAGCGTCGGCACCTTGATCTCACCACCCAGCGCGGCCTCGGGGAAGGTGACCGGCACCGTGATGGTGAGATTGTCACCTCGCCTGCCGAACACCGGATGTTCGTCCACATGAACGACGACATACAGGTCGCCGTTGGGGCCCCCACGCTCTCCCGGCGCGCCTTTGCCGCGCAGCCGGATCCGCTGGCCGTCGTCGACGCCCGCCGGGATGCGGACCTGCATGGTGCGCGAGCTGGTGGCCCGCCCACTGCCCCGGCAGACCGTGCACGGGTCCTGGGCGATCAGCCCACGCCCCTTGCAGTCCACGCACGGGTCGGTGAGCGAGAAGCCACCCCCGCCGCCTCGGCTGACCTGTCCTGTACCGACACAGGTGGGGCACACACGCGGCGTGCCGTTCTTGTCGCCCGTGCCGGAACACGCCTTGCAGGCCGCGCTCGACGACATCCGCAGCGGCACCGTGGCCCCCGACACCGCCTCGGTGAAGCTGAGCGTCACCTCTGACTCGATGTCCTGGCCGCGGCGCGGGGCGGTGCGGGTGCCCGCGCCGCCCCGGTTGAACAGGCCGCCGAACACGTCGCCGATGCCGCCGCCGAACCCGCCGGCCGCCCCGCCGGGGCCGGTGCCACCCTGAGGGCCGCCGAACAGGTCACCGAGGTCGAAGTTGAACTGACCGCCGGCCCCCGGCCCCGGCCGGAAGCCGCCGTTGCCGAACAGGGCGCGCGCCTCGTCGTACTCCTTGCGCCGCTTCGCGTCGCCGAGCACGTCGTAGGCCTCGGAGACGTCCTTGAAGCGGTCCTCGGCGCGGGCGTCCCCCTTGTTGGCGTCCGGGTGGTTCTCCCGGGCCAGCTTGCGGTACGCCTTCTTGATCTCGGCCTCGGTGGCGTCCCGAGGAACGCCGAGGACCTTGTAGTAGTCCTTCTCGATGAAGTCCTTGGTGCTCATCCCCGGCGATCCTCCTTCCCCACCACCGCGGCGTCAGCCCTCGTCGGGGCCACCGCCGTTGTCCTTCTCGGGCGCACTCTCCTCCTGTTCGGCGGGCTTCCCCGGCTGCGGCTCGGCGACACCCACCCGGGCCGGGCGGATCGTCCGGTCGCCGATCCGGTACCCCGGCTGAAGGATCTGCACGCACGTGGTCTCCGTGACGTCCGGCGAGTAGCTGTGCATCAGGGCCTCGTGGATCATCGGGTCGAAGGGCTCGCCCTCCTTGCCGAACTGGGCGAGGCCCATCTTCGCCGCCACCATCTCGAGCGACTCCGCGACGTGCTTGAAGCCGCCGACCAGCTCGCCGTGGTCCCGCGCACGACCGATGTCGTCGAGCACCGGCAGCAGCTCGGTGAGGAGGTTGGCGACGGCCACCTCCTTGACGGCGATCCGGTCGCGCTCGACCCGCCGGCGGTAGTTCTGGAACTCCGCCTGGAGCCGCTGCAGGTCCTGCGTGCGCTCGTTCAGCGCCGAACGGGTCTGGTCGAGCTGAGCGGTCAGCGCCACGTCCTGAAGGTCGGCCGCCGGCGGCTCGGGGATCGCGTCCCCGGCCGCCGCGTCCGCGCCGCCCCCCTCCGCGGGGGACTCGGCACCGGACTCCGCCGGCAGATCCTGGTTCGCCGCCTCGGCGTCGGGGACCTCAGGCTCCTTGTCGAAGCCCTGCGGGTCCTGGGTCACGCCGCACCACCCTTCGGCTTGTCGTCGTCCACGATCTCGGCGTCGACGACGTCCTCGTCGGCACCCGACGCGCCGGCCGCGCCGCCCGGCGCGGCCCCGCCGGCGGCCTGGGAGGCCTGGGCGTCGGCGTACATGGCCTGCCCCAGCTTCTGGCTGGTGGCGGCCAGCTTCTCGGACGCCTCGCGGATGGCCGCGGTGTCCTCGCCCTTCAGCTGCTCGGCCAGCTCGGCGATGGCGGTCTCGACCTCGGTCTTGACCTCACCCGGAACCTTCTCCGCGTTCTCCTTGAGGAAGTTCTCCGTGGTGTACTTCAGCTGCTCGGCCTGGTTGCGCGTCTCGGCGGCCTCACGGCGGCGCTTGTCCTCCTCCGCGTACTGCTCGGCGTCGCGCATCATCCGCTCGATGTCGTCCTTCGGCAGCGCCGAGCCGCCGGTGACGGTCATCCGCTGCTCCTTGCCGGTGCCCAGGTCCTTGGCGGAGACGTGCATGATGCCGTTGGCGTCGATGTCGAAGGTGACCTCGATCTGCGGGATCCCGCGGGGCGCCGGCGGCAGGCCGGTCAGCTCGAACATACCGAGCTTCTTGTTGTACGCCGCGATCTCGCGCTCGCCCTGGTAGACCTGGATCTGCACGGACGGCTGGTTGTCCTCGGCCGTGGTGAAGATCTCGGAGCGCTTGGTCGGGATCGTGGTGTTGCGCTCGATCAGCTTGGTCATGATGCCGCCCTTGGTCTCGATGCCGAGGGACAGCGGGGTGACGTCGAGCAGCAGGACGTCCTTGACCTCGCCCTTGAGCACGCCGGCCTGGAGGCTGGCGCCGATGGCCACGACCTCGTCCGGGTTGACGCCCTTGTTGGCCTCCTTGCCACCGGTGAGCTCACGCACCAGCTCGGCGACGGCGGGCATCCGGGTCGAACCGCCGACCAGCACCACGTGGTCGATCTCGGACAGCTGGATGCCGGCGTCCTTGATCACGTTGTGGAACGGGGTCTTGCAGCGCTCGAGCAGGTCGGAGGTCAGCTGCTGGAACTGCGCCCTGGTGAGCTTCTCGTCCATGTGCAGCGGGCCCTCGGCCGAGGCCGTGATGTAGGGCAGGTTGATCGTGGTCTCGGTGGAGGAGGAGAGCTCGATCTTCGCCTTCTCCGCGGACTCGCGCAGCCGCTGCAGGGCCATCTTGTCCTTGGAGAGGTCGACGCCGTGCGCGTTGGCGAACTGGCGGACCAGGTGGTCCACGATGCGCTGGTCCCAGTCGTCGCCACCGAGGTGGTTGTCACCGTTGGTGGCCTTGACCTCGACCACGCCGTCGCCGATCTCGAGCAGCGAGACGTCGAAGGTGCCGCCACCGAGGTCGAAGACGAGGATCGTCTGGTCGTCCTTCTCCAGGCCGTAGGCGAGGGCGGCCGCGGTCGGCTCGTTCACGATCCGCAGCACGTTCAGACCGGCGATCTCGCCGGCCTCCTTGGTGGCCTGCCGCTCGTGGTCGTTGAAGTAGGCGGGGACGGTGATCACCGCGTCGGTGACCTTCTCGCCCAGGTACGCCTCGGCGTCCCGCTTGAGCTTCTGCAGGATGAAGGCGCTGATCTGCTGCGGGTTGAAGTCCTTGCCGTCCAGGCCGATCTTCCAGTCGGTGCCCATGTGGCGCTTGACCGACCGGATGGTCCGGTCCACGTTGGTGACGGCCTGCCGCTTGGCGACCTCGCCGACGAGCACCTCACCGTTCTTCGCGAAGGCCACAACGGACGGCGTGGTCCTGGCGCCCTCGGCGTTGGTGATGACGGTGGGCTCACCGCCTTCGAGAACACTGACGACGGAGTTCGTCGTACCCAGGTCGATGCCGACCGCACGTGCCATTTCGGTTTCCTCCGGCTGCTAACTGATCTGTCCTGTGTGTTGAGCGTAACCGACTCAAGACTGCCTCAGCCGACAGCCGGAGTCAAATGACCTGAGTGGAGGAGACTCAACTCTTGTTGCGGATGGCGACTCAATCGATTACGCTGAGTGACCATGAGTGTAGTTCAGACCCCCATCGGTAGCCGGATCCGCATCGACATCCGTGTCCAGGCCAGCGTCAGCGTGTGGCTGGGCGTTCAGGCTGAGGGCCAGGAGCGCGACATCGTCCCTGATCTCCCCGGCGAAGGTCGTCAGGTCCCGCCAGACGAAGTCCACGACGTCGCCGGGCACCAGCGCACCGTCCGCCCTCAGACGAGCGGTGAGCCGGTCGACGAGGGGGTAGAAGGCTCCGCCGGCCCCCCGCGCCTCCGTCACCCCGTCCGTGTAGCCGAGCAGCACGTCGTCCGACGCGAGATCGGTCGCGGCGAGCCCGGGAGCTCCCCCGTCGGGCAGTCCGAGGCCGAGCGGCGGGCCAGGCGGCGAGTCGAGCTCCCGCACCCGCCCGCCCCTGAGCAGCAGCGGCGGGGGATGCCCGCAGCTCACCAGGCGCACCACCGCCCCGCCAGGAGGGAACTCGAGCAGCAGCGCCGTGGCGAACAGCTCCGTGCGATCGCCCGCGTCCAGCCTGAGGCGCCGGTCGAGACGCGCCGCCACGCCCTCGAGACCGGCCTCGTCGAGCGCCGCCTCCCGAAAGGCGCCGAGGATCGCGGCGACCGTGCCCACCGCCGCGACGCCGTGTCCCTGCACGTCCCCGACCAGCGCCCGCACGCCGAACGGCCCCGCCCGCACGTCGTAGAGGTCCCCGCCGACCAGCGCGCCGCGCTGCGCCGCCCGGTAGAGCCCGGCGCAGTGGACCGGCCCGACGCGGTCGGGAAGCGGCGGAAGCACCGCCCGCTGCGCGGCCTCCGCCACGCTGCCGAACACCACGAGGTCGCGCGTGTAGCGCGCCCGGAACCACGCGACCAGCACGCTGAACGCGCCGATCGCCGCCACCGCCGCCAGGTCGCCGCCCGAGACGTGGCCGGGGCGCGTGACGGGGACCGCCAGCAGCACGACCACCGCGGCGCCGAGCACCGCGGTCAGGCCGGGCCCGTAGATCAGCCCCGTGAGCGGCGGAAGCGCGGAAAGCAGGTAGCCGAACTGCTGGGAGCGGGGCTCGGCCAGTTGGGCGACGGCCGTGCCGATCAGCAGCGCCGCCGGCAGCAGGCGCAGCCAGCGCGGCAGCACCTGCGCGGGTCCGGTACCGGGCAGCGGGCCCGGAAGGGGAAGGGTCACGGCGCCGGCCGCCCGACCGCCGGGCGCGGCGCCCGCTCAGCCATGACCGGCGCTCCGCAGCCGGGCGGCCTCCGCGCGGATCTCGGGAAGCTTGGCGTACAGCACGTCGCCAGGGCAGTAGGTCTGGACGATGTCCCGGTGCCCGGAGACCACTTCGAGCTCGGCCGGATCGCCGGCCGGCACCCGGCTGTCGTCGTTGGTGGAGACCATGCGCACCCGGCCACGCGGATCGGTGCCCGGCCGCAGCTTCCAGGCGGCGATCTTGGCGATCGCCGACACCAGCTCCGCCGGCACGCTGCCCTCGGCGCCGAAGTCGCCGAGCGCCGCGACGCCGACGCTGTCCGCGTTGAACCCGGTGGTGTGCGCGCCCTGCACGAAGCGGTCGGCTCCGCCGCCCCTGCCCTCGTAGATGGTGCCGCAGCGGTCGACCACGAAGTTGTAGCCGATGTCGTCCCAGCCCTTCCAGAGGACGTGGTCCTGCTGCATGGCGCGGAGCATCTCCGGCACGTCCTCGCAGTCGTAGTCGTCCGGGTGGTTGGTGTGGTGGACGAAGACGGCCCGGGCCGCGCCCGTGTAGGTCACCGGCTCGGTGCGCAGCTGCTCGTCGGCGCCCCAGGTCGCGCGGGTGACGACGTCGGGGGCGGCCGTGGGCCGCTCGACGGGCGGCAGCGGGCGCTCGGCGGCCGGCGGCGTCGGGCTCTGGCCGGCCAGGGGCGGGGCGTCCCAGGTCACCAGGGTGGCGATGGGCAGGATGGTCGCCGCCCACAGCGCGATCCGGCGTACCCACATGCGCACTCCCGAGGTCAGGCCCTCAGGGCAGGATCTTGACGGCGCTCGACCAGTTGAGGCCGAGTCGCTCCTGGGCCGCCATGTGCAGGAACTGAAAGGCCTCCAGCTCCCGGGCGCGGCGTAGCGGCCCCACGTCCAGCGGCCGGAGTCCGCCGGAGGCGGCCAGCTCGGCCACGCTTCGCTTGGCGTCCTCGTCGTCGCCCGCGATCAGTACGTCCAGTGGCTCTCCGGCGACCTGGCCGGACAGCAGGGTGGCGGCGAAGGTGGTGTTGAACGCCTTCACCACCGGGGCGCCGGGGGCGGCCTCGGCGGCGATCTCCTCGGCGGCCGAGGTGCCGGCCGGCACCGCCAGCGAGTCGAAGGTGGAGAAGTCGACGGGGTTGCAGATGTCGACGATGACGGAGCCGGTCAGCGCCGTGCCGTAGTCGGCGACCACCTCCCGCCCGGCCGGATAGGGCACCGCGAGCACCACCAGGTCGGCGTCCTCGACCGCGATGGCGTCGGACTGGCGGACGTCCCCGTCGCCGCCGGGGGCCGCGCGGCGCAGTTCCTCGGCCAGCGCCGCCGCCTGCTCCGCCGAGCGGCCGACCAGCCGCACGGTGTGGCCCCCGGCCAGCGCCCGGGTCGCTATGCCCCGGGCCATGTTGCCCGGGCCGATAATCGCGATGATCACCTCTCCATGCCAGCACGCGCCCCAGGAGCGCGCATCTCGGCCGGAGGGCCGAGCCGGAGGCTCGGGCGCCCGCTCCCGGGTGCTCAGACGCGCTCGGGCAGGGGCCGGTCGGCACGCAGGTCGGCGAAGACACGGTCGGCGATCGGGCGGTCGAGGGTCAGCCGGTCGGGTCGTTCCGGGTGCGGCACGGTGGGCACCGTGTGGAAGGTGACGCCGCCGTCCGGCACCGCCCGAAGGTCGGCGACGAGTCCGGCCAGGGCCTCCAGCGAGTCGAGCCCGGGATCCGTGGTGATCGACGAGGTCACGGCGGCGAGCAGCGGGTAGAGCCGCGCGGGGTTGGTGAGCGTGCCCTGGGACGTCACCTTCTCGTAGAGGCGCCCGAGGAAGTCCTGCTGGCGCAGGAGGCGGTTGAGGTCGCTGCCGTCGCCGACGAAGACGCGGGCCCTGACGTAGGCGAGGGCCTGTTCGCCGTCGAGCCGGTGGCGTCCCGCGCCGAGGTCGTGGCCCACGTTGGGGTCGTGCTCGGGCTCGGCGAGTTCCACCTCCACCCCGCCCGCGGCGTCCACGATGTCGGCGAAGCCCTCGAAGCCCACGACGACGTGGTGGTCCACGCGGATGTCGGTCAGCTGCTCGAAGGTCCGGATGGTGCAGGCCGCCCCGCCGAACTGGAACGCCCAGTTGAACTGCGCGTGCTGTGGCTCGCTCGTCTCTCCGTCCGGGGTGCGGCAGCCGGGGATGTCGACGACGATGTCGCGCGGCACGTTCAGGGCGTCGACGCGCTCGCCGTCGCCGGAGAGGTGGAGCAGCAGCACGGTGTCGGAGCGGGCGTTGCCCGTGCCGGAGCCCCAGTCCTCGCCGATCACCAGGATGTTCCTGGCCGGGCCGACGCCCGCGGCGGGGCGCTCCGCGGCGTGCGCCTCGAGTTCGCGGGTCGCCGCGTGGTCGGTGCGGATGTTGCCCTCCAGTTCCTGGAAGGCCCACAGGGCGGTCCCGGCGGCGATCGCCAGCAGCACGCCGAAGGCGAGCAGCGACCACCACAGCACCCTGTGACCGCGTGACGTGTGTACGGACAAACGACAGCCACCCTTCCGGTGTGCGCTCGATGTCGGTCCATCGTGCGCACACCGGAAGAGCTTGAAAGGCTTTTGGGATTATTTGTCCGCGACTTCCCTCGATCGGAGGTCCGCCGACCGGTCGACGGATCCACCGGCCCGTGGAACGGGGGCTGGTCGGCGTCCGGATATGAGCAGGGCCGGCAGCGCCGCGGCGGCCATGGCCACGATGCCCCAGACGTAGGTGCCCTGGTAG